>NZ_JASCXP010000315.1:0-8901 GCF_030010695.1 Nocardia sp. CC201C | reverse complement strand
AACCCCGCCGGAGCGGAGCGGAGGCAAAAAATTTCAGTGTCCGAGGCGGCCGCGGCCGAGGCGGAGCAGGAGCATGGCGAGGGTGTGGCCTTCCTGGCCGAGTTCGCTGAAGCGCTCGAGCACCTTCATCTCGCGCGAATGCACCAGCTTGGGGCCACCGTTCGCCATGCGTGTGCGGCCGATGAGGCGGGACACTTCGGTGCGGCGTTTGACGGCCGCCAGGATCTCGGCGTCGAGTTTGTCGATCTCCTTGCGGAGCTTGTCGATCTCCGCCTCGGTGGGCAGCGCGGAGTCGGAGCCGGTCGCAGGCTTGTCTTGTCCCGTCGTCGAGATGCTCATACTTCTTCTCCTCGTGGTCAGAACGTCGATCGGCGGGCAGACCCGCAGCGTTACCGATCGGTTCTTCACCATGACTTGCAACGTGGAAAGCCGACCTGGTCGGTCTTACATTGTCCCCCGAATGGGCGCGCTCAGGTAACTGGTCTTCGTGGAGCGCTGGTCACCTGGCCAGTCTGCCACGGGCGATGGGTCATGCAAAACGAATACGTTTGGAATCTCCTGAGAGTTTCCTCCCCGCGCCGATCCTCCGGATATTCGCTCCACTCGCAGTATTCGGACCCCTCGGTCTCCCGGATGACTCCGATCGCCGGCGGTCACGGCGACTCCTGCGGCGCGGCGGCCAGCGCCGCCGCCATGCGCAGCAGATCCCGGGTCTTGGTGGTGTCCAGACCGGTCAGCTCGGTGATCTTGCGCAAGCGGTAGAGCACGGTATTCGAGTGCACGTGCAGCGCCGCCGCGGTCGCCGTGGTGCTCGAATCGTGGGCCAGGTAGGTCTCCAGCGTCAGCCGCAGGCTCGGATCACCGTCGAGCGGCGCGAGGGCGGCGGCGTTGATCCGCGATACCCGGGTGGGGCGGGTGAGCTGGTATTCCACCGCCAGATCGGCGAAACGCACCACACCCGAGCACCGGTGATAGCGCAGCGCCACCCCCAGCAGCTCATCCACCTCCCGGGCGGTCTCCGGAATATCCTGCGGTACAGCCGAATCCACCGCGCACACGGTCTCGGCCCCGATATCTCGACCCAGCTCGGCCAGGTGCGCGGCGAACTCCTCGAACCGCGATTCCGGATCGACCTCCGGGGCCGGGACCAGCGCGCCGCCGCCCTGCTCGGTGACCATGTGCAGTGTCTCGCCGCGACCGAGCCGGTCCAGCGCGTATTCCAGCCGCCGCAGTTTGCGCCGCGAGGCCACCGTGGCGTCGATTCCCTCGACCCGCTCGTCGGGATGCGCGGCCACCCGCAGCGCCACCACCCAGTACCGCGGCGCGAGCGTGCGGCCCACCGACCGCGCCGCCTCGGCCACGTCCTCACCCGAGGTGAGCGCCCGGTAGAGACGGCGGCGGTCGTGGTCCTGCGGCGGAATCGGGGCCTGATCCGCGCCGTACCCGGCCAGTACCGCCCGGGTCGCCGATTGCAGGTGCCGTTGCAGCAGCACGCCCGCCCGTGCGAGCGCGTCGGCGTCGTCCGGCCCGGCCAGCTCGGCGATGGTCTGCCACCACAGCTGTACCCCGAGGTGGTAGGCGCTGATCACATCGGTGAGCGGCACCCGCTCCTCGGCCCGCCGCCGGGCGGACTGTTCGATGGGGAGCAGTTCGTGCGGCTCCGGATCGCGGTTCTCGTGCAGCGTCGTGACGAAGAGTTCGAGATTGCGCCGCACGATCGCGGTGACGTCGCGGCGGATCACCTCGGTCGGCAGCGTGCGGTAGAACGCCACCTGCCCGCGGACGTGCTCGACGGTCGCGGTCACGATGGCGTGCGTGCGCTGCGCGAGCTGGTCGGCCAGCGGCCTGCCGTCGATGATCACGGGATCGGCTACCGGTTGCCTGTTCAAGCGCACCCCTCGGTCTCGTTGCCGTGTCCGCCCACTGTCCCACGGCGCGGTTGTCGCCGGGCACAATACGGGCGGGGTTCTTCGTCGGAAAACACAGTTCGCGGCGGGCGCGCATCCGTCAGTATTCGGCGTATCCCGGTGCCATCCGGTCGGCCGGGACATGCTGTTGTCAGGAGATACCCTTGGGATCCTCGATTTTCGCGGTATTCCTACCGCTCGCTCTCGCCCTGGTCATGTTCGGTCTCGGTCTCACCTTGACCGTCGACGACTTCGCCCGGGTGCTGCGCTATCCGAAGGCCGCCGCCATCGCCCTGGTCTGCCAGATCGTGGTGCTGCCCCTGCTGTGCCTGGGGATGGTGTACCTGTTCGGGCTCACCGGCGCGCTGGCGGTCGGCATGATGCTGCTGGCCGCCTCGCCCGGCGGCACCTCGGCGAATCTGTTCAGCCATGTGGCCGGCGGCGATGTGGCGTTGAACATCACCCTCACCGCCATCAACTCGGTGCTGGCGGTGTTCACCATGCCGGTGGTGGTGACGCTGTCGCTGGCGGCGTTCCTCGACGACGACAGCGGCATCGGGCTGCAACCGGACAAGTTCCTCCAGGTGATCGCCATCGTGCTGATCCCGGTCGCCATCGGCATGGTGGTGCGCCGCCGCTTCACGAGCTGGGCCGAGCGCATGCGCGGACCGGTCAAGATCACCTCGATCGTGGTGCTGGTGCTGGTCATCGTGGTCGCGGCGATCAGCGAGTTCGGCACCTTCACCGACAATATCGGCCGTCTCGGCGCGATCACCCTGCTGCTGTCGATCCTGAGCCTGCTCATCGGCTACTTCGTGCCGCGCCTGTTCCGGGTGGACGCGCGCCAATCCATCGCCTCCGCAATGGAAATCGGCATCCACAACGCGACACTCGCCATCGCGGTGGCGGTCTCGGTGCTGGGGAACGAGACCATGGCCGTTCCGGGAGCCATCTACGGGATCATCATGTTCGGCCCGGCGGCCGTGGCGGCCTGGCTGCTCGCCCGCCGCGGCGCGCGGGCCGGGGCGGACTCGGGCTCGGAGGTCCGCGCCGCCACCTGAGGAGTCGCGCTACCGGCATTATTCGGACACCTGGGCCAGCGGGATGTCGTGGTGTCGGTGCCCGCCGGTAGCGTAGACGGACGATGAACGCGACGGTGGCTGAGGACGAACAGAAGACCGAGCGGTTGCTCGAAGGGCTGAACCCGCAACAGCGCGCCGCGGTAATGCACACCGGCACGCCCCTGCTGATCGTGGCGGGTGCGGGCTCGGGCAAAACCGCGGTGCTGACTCGGCGCATCGCCTATCTGCTCGCCGCACGGGACGTGCACCCCGGGCAGATCCTCGCCATCACCTTCACCAACAAGGCCGCCGCCGAGATGCGGGAGCGAGTGGCCGGTCTGGTCGGGCCGCGCGCCGCCAGCATGTGGGTGTCGACCTTCCACTCCAGTTGCGTGCGCATCCTGCGCACCCAGGCCGGACTGGTGCCGGGGCTCAACTCCAACTTCTCCATCTACGACGCCGACGACTCGCGTCGCCTGCTCGCCATGGTCGGCCGCGATCTCGACCTCGACGCCAAGAAGTACACCCCGCGCCTGCTCGCCACCGCCATCTCCAACCTCAAGAACGAGCTCATCGACCCGGATCAGGCCGCCGCCGACGCCGAGACCGACGACACCGAGTTCCCGCGCGTGGTCGCCCGCGTCTACGCCGAGTACCAGCGGCGGCTGCGCGCGGCCAACGCCCTCGACTTCGACGACCTCATCGGCGAGACCGTCGCGTTGCTGCAGAAGCATCCGAACGTGGCCGAGTACTACCGGCGGCGGTTCCGGCACGTGCTCGTGGACGAATACCAGGACACCAACCACGCCCAGTACATCCTGGTGCGTGAGCTGGTGGGCCACCATCTCGCCGCCGACTCCGAGGTGCCGCCCAGCGAACTGTGCGTGGTCGGCGACGCCGACCAGTCCATCTACGCCTTCCGCGGCGCCACCATCCGCAATATCGAGGAGTTCGAGCGCGACTTCCCGGACGCGGAAACCATTCTGCTGGAACAGAACTACCGCTCCACGCAGCATATTCTGGCCGCCGCCAACGCCGTCATCGCCCGCAACGAGAATCGGCGCGAGAAGAAGCTGTGGACCGACCGGGGCGACGGCGACCTCATCGTCGGATACGTCGCCGACAACGAGCACGACGAGGCGTCCTTCGTGGCCCGCGAGATCGACCGGCTGGTGGATCAGGGCGATGCCAACTACGCCGATGTGGCGGTGTTCTACCGCACCAACAACAACTCCCGGGCGCTGGAAGAGATCTTCATCCGCATGGGGCTGCCCTACAAGGTGGTCGGCGGCGTCCGGTTCTACGAGCGCAAGGAGGTGCGCGATATCGTCGCGTACCTGCGAGTGCTGGAGAACCCGAACGACGCGGTGAGCCTGCGGCGCATACTCAACACCCCGCGTCGGGGCATCGGCGACCGGGCCGAAGCCTGTGTGGCCGTGCACGCCGAACAGCGCGGGGTCGGGTTCGCTCAGGCGCTGCGCGATGCGGCCGACGGCAAGGTGGCGCTGCTCAACACCCGCTCGCAGCGGGCCATCGCGGGCTTCCTGGACCTGCTCGAGCAGATCCGGTCGGCCGGGGCGCAGGAGGATCTGGACTTCCCGGATGTGGGCAGCGTGGTGGAGGCGGTGCTCGACCGCACCGGCTACCGCGCCGAACTGGAGGCATCCGACGATCCACAGGACGGGGCGCGGCTCGACAACCTCAACGAGTTGGTCAGCGTGGCACGGGAATTCAGTTCCGAGGCGCGCAACAACGTGGAGGCGGCGCGGGCCGAGGGCATCCTGCCCGAGGCCGCCGAGGGCGAACCCGAACCCGGATCGCTGGCGGCCTTCCTGGAACGGGTGTCGCTGGTGGCCGACACCGACCAGATCCCCGACGAGGGCACCGGGGTGGTCACCCTCATGACCCTGCACACGGCCAAGGGGCTGGAATTCCCGGTGGTGTTCGTCACCGGCTGGGAGGACGGTCAGTTCCCGCATATGCGTGCGCTCGGCGATCCCACCGAGCTGGCCGAGGAACGTCGCCTCGCCTACGTGGGCATCACCCGCGCCCGCAAACGGCTGTACCTGACCCGCGCGGTGGTGCGCTCCGGCTGGGGCCAGCCCGTCTCGAATCCCGAATCCCGCTTCCTCCAGGAGATTCCGCAGCACCTACTGGACTGGCGTCGCCTGGAGCCCGCGCCGAAACAGTCCAGCGGATTCCGGCGGCGACGCGACGACGAAGGCTTCGAACGGGATTGGACGCGGGGCGACGGCTGGAGCGAACCCCGGCCCGGCGTGCGGGATCGCGGGGGCGAGCGCCGTCCGGCACCCACCTCCGCCGGAAAACGCAACAACACCGGGCTGGTGCTCGCGGTCGGGGACCGGGTCAGCGACGACAAGTACGGCCTGGGCCGGGTGGTCGCCGCCGAGGGTTTCGGCGCATTGGCCACGGTGACCATCGATTTCGGCACCGCGGGCAAGATCAGGCTGATTCCGCAGTACAGCCGCACCCTCGAGAAGCTGTGACGCCGCCTCGCACCGCCCCTTGCCGGGGCGGTGCGACAGGGCGTGTACTCGAAGGTATGGCGACGAGAATGACCGTGTTGCTTCCGGATGCGATCGCCACCCGGCTGAGAGCGACCGCGGGCGCGGATATGAACGACTATGTCACCCGCGCGGTGCGGCAGCGGCTGCTCGAGGAGGATCTCGCCGAACTGCGCGACCGCCCACCCGACGAAAGGCTCGGCGCGGAGGCCGAATTCGAAGCCTCCGATGCAGACTGAGCCGATGCGGCAGGGTGAGCTGTGGATGGCGGCCAGCTCACTGTTCGGGCAGGAACGCCGGGTGGTGCTGTTGGACGCCGATGCGGTGGTGCAGCAGAATCCGCTGCTGGTGGTCGCGCTCGTACATCCCGATTACGAGGTGCCCGCCGCGCACCGGCTGCTGTCGGTTCCCATTCCGGGCACGCCGCATGTGATCGCGCTCTACGACATCACGATCTACCGGCGTACCAGTCTCGTCACCTTCGAGGGGGCGATCGGGGGCGAGACCCTGGAACAGGTCAAGGTCGGTATGCGGGCGCGGTTCGACCTGTGAGGCCGCACCGCGCCCGGCACCGACCGCCCCGCCTCCCCCCGTACGCGGCGACCGCCGAGCGCGGAGGTGATCGCCGAGTGTGGAAGCGATCGCCGAGGGCAGGAACGACTTCCGAGCGCGGGAGAGACCAACCGAGCCAGGAAGGATCGCCGTCGTGAGTTGGTTAGCCCTGGTAGACCTCGACGTAGGCATTGGTGGCCACGGCCACGACGCCGGGACCCATCCCCGTGCAGCCCGTGGTGACGCGCTCGCCGTTCGGCGTGAACGGGTAGCTGAGCGCGGTGTACGGCCCGACGCCGTACATCGGGAACGGACCGCTGGCGTAGAGGCCGAAGCAGTCCACATGCAGGACGTAGTTGCTCCCCCCATCGGGCTGGCACACCGCCGACGCCCCGAACAGATCTCGCTCGACGGCGCAATCCTGGGGCGCCGCCTGCGCGGCCCCGGAACCGACGATCGCTACGAAGGCCACACCTGAAACACCAGCGGCCGCGACCCGTGCCGCGGCGGCAATCGTTTTCCTCATGAAACTCCTTCCGTCTACCGTGGGACCGTCGGCGCGAACCCGCCGTCCGTTACCAACGGTACGGATTCCGTGCTCTCGCCGGGCGCAATGGTTCCCGACGCTACGAACACGTCGGCGAGAGTGGCCCTGGCACGGTCTCCCTACGCGGGTGGCCGACCGGCAGAGTGGTCGGCATGCGATACCGACTCTTCGGCCGAACCGGTCAGCGTGTGTCCGAACTGGCGCTGGGCACCATGGCCCTGCGGGACGCGGACGAATACCGCCGTGTGCTCGATGTCTTCGCCGAGGCCGGGGGCAACTTCCTCGACACCGCACCCATGTACGGCCCCAGCGAGGAGCTGCTCGGCTCGGTGCTGCGCGACCGCGACCGATTCGTCATCGGCACCAAGTACACGCCGACGCGCGACGTCGCCGATCCGAACGCGGCGGGCAATCACCGCAAGAACCTGGTGCTGAGCCTGGAACAGAGCCTGCGGAATCTGCGCACCGACTACATCGACGTCTATTGGGTGCATGTCTGGGATCGGCTCACCCCCATCGAGGAGACGCTGCGCGCGCTCGATGACGCCGTTCGCTCCGGCAAGGTCCTGCACCTGGGCATCTCCGATGCGCCCGCCTGGGTGGTGGCCCGCGCGAACACCCTCGCGGAGCTGCGCGACCGCACCCCGTTCGCCGGCCTCCAGGTGCCCTACAACCTGCTGTGGCGGGACGCCGAACGCGAGCTGATTCCGATGGCGGAGGCATTCGGCATGAGCGTCACGGCGTGGGGGCCGCTCGGACAGGGCGTGCTGTCCGGTCGCGCCGGACACCGCAGCGACCCGGCCCGTTTCACCGCGCGCCAACGCACGGCGGCCGCTGCGATCGACAAGGTCGCCGCCGAACTGGGGGTCCCCGCCGCCCACGTCGCCGTGGCCTGGACCCGCCACCGCTCACCCGCCGTACTCCCCATCGTCGGCGTCAGCAGCGCGCCCCAGCTCATCGAGAACCTGGGAGCGGTCGATCTCACCCTCCCGCAGGAAGTCGTCGAATCCCTCGAAGCCGCCGCCCCCTTCGACCTCGGCTTCCCCGGCGACTTCATAGCGAGCTGCGACACCGCCCCGACCGTCTACGGCGACAAGGTCTCCCGCATCGACAGCCGGGGCTACACGGTCCGGGCGTAACGGCCTCGCGGGGCCGAATGCCTCGCGGTTTCGGACCACCCCGCGCGTCGCGCCACCTGGCGCGGCGGGTCGGCCTGTGCCGTGGGTGGGCGCCGCCTGGTGCGGCGGGTTGCGCTCTGAGGTGGGTTGCCGGGCGGAGGGGTGGCGTGGTGGGTCGTCGGTGGGTCGGGCCGCCATGCGAGGCGAGTGGGCGGCGGGTCGGCCTGTGCCGTGGGTGGGCGCCGCCTGGTGCGGCGGGTTGCGCTCTGAGGTGGGTCGCTGGCGGACGGATGGCGCGGCGGGTCGGGCCGCTTGCCGAGCTGGCCGTCGGGCGGACGGGTGGCGTGGTGGGCCTGGCCGTGGGGCGAGTGGGGCCGGTTGGCGAGACGGGCGCATGGGACTGGTGCGCGGCGGAGTTGGGCTGTGTGGCTCGCCGTTTGGGGCGGGGCTGGACCGTCGGCGGCCTGGAGCGGGTGGGGGCGTGCGTGAAAGTGTCTGTGGGCGCGCTGTTCTCAGCGCGCCCACAGCGGAGATTCGGGGTACTGCGGTCTAGTCGCGCTGGGGGCCCAGGGCGATGCCGCGGGAGGCCAGCCACGGGACCGGGTCGATTTTGTTCACGCCGTTCAGCCAGACCTCGAAGTGGCAGTGCGGGCCGGTGGAGAAGCCGCGGTTGCCGACGGTGGCGATCTGGTCGCCCGCCATGACGTACTGGCCCTGGGAGACGGTGGCGGTGTCGATGTGTCCGTAGACGGTGACGGTGCCGTCCTCGTGCAGCAGGCGGACCCACATGCCGAAACCGGAGGCGGGACCCGCTTCGAGGACCACGCCGTCGGCCACCGCGTAGATGGGGGTGCCGATGGGGGCGGCCACGTCGATGCCGAGATGCTGGACACCCCAGCGGGCGCCGAACCCGGAGGTGAAATTGCCGCTGGTGAACTTGGTGAACAGCGGGCGCAGCTTGGCGGCCTCCTGGGCGGCCAGATCGGCGGCGAACTGTTCACCCTTGCGCAGGATGTCGTCGAAGGAGCCCAGGTCCATGGGCGTCGAAACGTTCAGCACCTGCGGTGCTCCCGAATCCTGCGTCTCCGCGCCGGTGAGGCTCACGCTCTGGGCGGCGAGTTCGGTGACCTGATCGGCGGCCTGGAACTCACCCGTCTTCGGCGCGGTGTCCATGCCGGTCTGCCCGGCGGC
>NZ_JASCXP010000314.1:0-8945 GCF_030010695.1 Nocardia sp. CC201C | reverse complement strand
CCCCGGTCGGCTCCGCCCTGGTCAGCTCGGCCGCGCGGCCCGCCAGCGCCCGCCGGTCGGGGACGCCGACCTTGCGCAGCAGGGAGGACACGTGGGTTTCCACGGTGCGCACGGAGATGTACAGCTCGGCCGCGATCTCGGCATTGCTGCGATGCTGCCCGACCAGAGCCAGCACCTCGGCCTCCCGGTCCGAGATCCCGGCGGAGACCCTCTGCTTCGACACGCCACCCATCCTCTCGCATCGCCGTCGATCCGTCCCTCGGACCCGATTACGTGGTGAGATCCGTGGTCGGCACGGATGGCACCGGCCCGCGCCGAATCTAGCGTTATCGCCATGGAAGCAACACGAACGGTCGACCACTCCGGCATCAGGACCGTGCTGCATCCCGTCTCCGATCTGGCGGCGGCCAAGCAGGTCTACAGCGCGCTGCTCGGGGTGCCGCCCGAGATCGACGGCACCTTCTACGTCGGTTTCGAGGTCGGCGGTCAGCACATCGGCCTGGTGCCCGACGGCGGGCCGCAGGGCATGACCGCACCGGTCTCCTACTGGCACGTACCGGATATCGAGGCGAAGCTCGCCGACGTGTTGGCGGCGGGCGCGACCGTGCGGGAACCGGTGCGCGATGTCGGCGGCGGCCGCCTGGTCGCCACCGTCACCGATCCCGACGGCAATGTCCTCGGCCTGCTCCAAGACCGCACGCACTGACACCGAAAGAGGCAACCGCCATGACCACCACCCGCAAGACCAAGACCACCGTGGGCTTCTCGGCCGAGGAGCGCGCCGCCATGAAGGAGCACGCCCAGGAGTTGAAGGCCGCCGCCCGCCGCGGCTCCAAGGCCGACCCCGAGGTCGACGTGCTCGCCAAGATCGCCGCGATGTCCGACGCGGACCGCGCGTTGGCCGAACGCGTCCACGCCATCGTCAAGGAGCACGCCCCCACCCTGAGCCCCAAGCTCTGGTACGGCATGCCCGCCTACGCCCGCGCCGGGAAGGTCGTCTGCTTCTTCCAGAGCGCCGAGAAGTTCAAGGCCCGCTACGCCACCTTTGGCTTCAACGACATCGCCCACCTCGACGACGGCCCCATGTGGCCCACGGCCTTCGCCCTCACCGAACTCACCCCGGCCGTCGAACAGCGGATCGCCGACCTGGTGCGCCGGGCCGAATCCTGACGACCCGAAATATCGGCCCCCGGAACCGCACGGTTCCGGGGGCCGCCGTGCGAGGTCGGTCGCGAACGTCCGGGCAGGAATCGGCCGCGGGCATGCCACGGCGCACGTCTGCCCGTCAGGTCGCCGGACGGCTGGGGGTCGGCATGAGGCGCTGCAGGATGTCGGCGAGGGTGACCACGCCGAGCATTCGCCCGTCGCCGTCGGACACCACGGCCAGGTGGTTGCGCGAATCCTGGATGGTGCGCAGCACCTGATAGGCCGGGGTGTCGGCGGCCAGCCGCAGCACCGGGCGGGCCAGATCGGCGGCGGTCGCGGTGGCCGGGGCGCGCAGCGCGTCGCGGACGTGGACCACGCCGGTGATGCCGTCGGGACCGGTGACCAGCAGACGCAGATGCCCGGTGGCGTCGGCGGCGGTCTGGATCTGGGCCGGGCCGGCGTCGGCGGGTACCGAACTCGGATTCGGGTCGGCCCGCATCAGATCCGCGACGGTCACGCTCTCCAGTTCCAGCGCGGCCGCCAGCCGCCGATGGTCGTCGGGGTCGAGCGCGCCGACGGTGGCGGAGTGTTCCACCAGATGCCGCAGCGCCTCCGAATTCTGCCCGGCCGACACCTCGTCGACCGGTTGTACGCCGATCCGGCGCAGACACCAGTTGGCCAGTTCGTTGAGCCGGGTCAGCAGCGGCCGGGTCAGCCACATGAAGGCGCGCATGGGCAGCGCCAGCATGATCGCCGACCGCTCCGGATGCGCGATGGCCCAGGACTTCGGGGCCATCTCACCGATCACCAGGTGCAGGAAGGTCACGATCAGCAGGGCGAGGACGAATCCGGCGACGTCGGCCAACCACAGTGGCGCGCCCCAGGTGTCGAAGACCGGGGTGAGCCAGTGGTGCACGGCCGGTTTGGTGATCGCGCCGAGCGCGAGCGTGCAGACGGTGATGCCGAGCTGCGAACCGGCCAGCAGCACCGACAGTTCCGAGGCGCTGCGCAGCGCGGCGCGGGCGGCGGCACTGTGCGGCGCGGCGTCCTCGAGTCGGTAGCGGCGGGCTGCGACCAGCGCGAATTCCACCGCTACGAAGAAGGCGCTGGCCGCGATGAGCGCGACGGTGACGGCGGCGACGATCCACGGGTTATCCACGGTCGTCCTCCCGCGACTCGGAGACGGTCACGAAAACCTGTGCGGGCACGTGTTTGTCGACGGCACGCACCTCGGCGTGCAGCACCCTGGGTGTGGGTGGGACGTCGGCCACCAGTTCGGCCGGGTCCGGCGGCAGTTCGACATCGACGGTGTCGCCGACGGCGGGCAGGTCACCGTGCACGGCGATGAGCAGACCGGCGAGCGTCTCGTAGTCACCGGACGGTAGCCGGTGGTCCAGCTCACGGGCGACCTCGTCGAGATGCAGGCCGCCCGGCATGAGCCAGCCGTTGTCGAGCCGCCGCGCCCGACTCGGATCGGTGGACGGATCGTGCTCGTCGGCGAGTTCGCCGACCAGCTCCTCGGCCATGTCCTCGATGGTGACGATGCCGGCGAAACCGCCGTATTCGTCCACCACCAGCGCCATTTCGTCGTCGGCCGCGTTCAGCCTGGCCAGCACCTCCGGCAGCGGCAGCGATTCCGGCACCACCACCGCGCGCCGGGTGTACGCGGCCACCGGTCCGGTGACAGTGGTGGCGAGCAGGTCGTGCAGGTGCACGATGCCGACCAGGTCGTCGCTGGTCTCGCCGATCACCGGATAGCGGGTGTGGCCGGTGGCCATCCGTTCCAGCACCAGTTCGACGGGCTGATCGGCGCGCACGGTGTCGACGCGAGGCCGCGGGATCATGGCGTGTTCGGCGCTGCCGGTGGGGAAGTCGAGCATTCGGTCGAGCAGCGTGGACAGGTCGGCGGGCAGTTCACCGGCATCGCGGGATTCGGCGACGATATGCGCGAGGTCGCGCGGATTGGCCGAATGCTCCACATCGTGCACCGGTTCGATGCGCACCGCGCGCAGTAGCAGATTCGACGCGTGGTCGAACAGCGTGATGAGCCAGCCGAACAGGCGCAGGTACAGCGTGGTGGACCAGGCCAGCCAGCGGGCCACCGGTTCGGGCCGGGCGATGGCGAGGTTCTTGGGCACCAGTTCGCCGAACACCATCTGTACGAGCGTGGAGAACACCACGGCCGCCACCGCACCGATGCCGACGCCCACCGCGAGCGGCACTCCCGCGCCGTCGAGCAGATCCCCGATCCCGCGGCCGATCAGCGGTTCGGCCACATACCCGACGAGCAGCCCGGTGACCGTGATGCCGAGCTGCGCCCCCGACAACATGAACGACGTGCGCCGCGTAACCCCCAGCGCCCGGGCCGCACTCGCGTCCCCCGCTTCCGCGGCCGCCTTCAACCGCGACCGGTCCACCGCCATATAGGCGAACTCCTGGGCCACGAAGTACCCGGTCACGGCGGTGATGGCGAAGACGACCAGCACACCGGCGACAATGCTCACCGCGGTCACCACGTCAGCTCCCCTCGTCGGGGTCGCTTACTTCGACCGGGAACGGATTTTCGGCGGCGCGAACGTCGCTTCATGACCTGCTTTCTCCGGGACGGAATGGGTGGCATCGAGGATAGGGCAAATCGGGCCGCCACGGCTGAATGCCGGGCCGAGGTCACAACCCGGCCCGGACCCCTCGCCAGCGGGCGGCCGCCGTCGCCCCCGGGGCGGGGCGGGGCGGCAACGCCCATCCGGATCGGTTCGAACCTGGTGATGCCGTTCCTCGGGACACGACCACTGACGCCGCTGGACTTCGTTGTGCCGCAGGGGAATCGGGGGGCGGACCGCACATGATCGCGTGGTCCGCCGGTTCGACGCCGCCCATGGCGTCGGATGGGGAATATCGAGGTCAGACAGCGCTGCTCTCCCAGACGAAGCCGTCGGGATCGGTGCATGTTCCGATATCGCCGCCGATGACGATCCGGTGCGAACCCGACCCCTCCGGGTCGACGCCCGCGTCCTTGGCGGCGGCGCGGCGGCCGTAGAGCGCCAGGGTGACGGTCGAGCCCGGGGTGGCGAACTCGACGTACTTGCTGCCGAAGCTCTTGCCCACGGGCAGGCCGCGGTCGGCGTAGAACTGCTTGGTCGCCTTGACGTTCTCGACGCCGAGCAGCAGCACGATGCTGTCGACCTCGCGGGTGACCGGGCCGGTGTTCTTCTTGTTGGAGCTGGTGATCTTCCAGATGGTCCCCTCGGGGGCCTGGATGACGCCGCCGTAGCCCCAGAAGGTCTTCTTGGCCGGTTTCAGGGTGGTGAAGCCCGCGTCCAGCGCGGTGGCGATGAGGCTGTCGACGGTGCCGGGCTGGGCGACGACGAGGGAGAGCATGCAGCCGCGGAAGCCAGAGGACGGTTCCTGTCCGGCGCGGAACCGCACACGATCGCCCAGTCCGAAGGCCGCGTCGTAGGTGGCGCGGGCGGCGTCGGGGTCGGCGACCTCGAGGTGAACGGTGATGTCGGTCTTGGTTTCCATGGTGGAGTTCATGCAGCTAACGCTATTTTCCGCGCGGCGGAACGACATCCGTGCCGACCACGGATTCCGGGCACGGAACGAGCACGTAGCGGACCGTGGGTGCGTCGCCGTGTCTCGGTATCCGGTCCGGTTCGGCGCGACCGGCCGGTCGTGCGGCCGAACACCCCGGTCCGTCGGGGCGGCGGTCCGCGGCGCTATAGTTGCGCTATGCAACACCAGTCGGGCGGGGCGTCCCCCGAGCTCGTCGCGGTTCACGACGAGCTCGCGTGGATCGTCCGCGAGATCATCGCGGGCCGCCCCGTCGCCGAGGGCGTGCCGTCGTTCGCGCAGCAGTCGACCCTGTCCTATATCGCGCGGAATCCGGGATGCCGGGCCACCCAGCTCGCCGAGGCGTTCGGTGTGCACCGGTCGACGGTGTCGCGGCAGCTGCGGTCCTGCATGGACGCGGGCTGGGTGGCGGCGGGTGAGGGCAGCCTGCACGCCGGATACCCGCTCACCCTGACCGCCGCGGGACGGCAGGCCCTCGAAGCGGCGGTCGCGCGGGATCTGACCCTGCTCGGCGAGCGCATGACCGACTGGACCTCCCGGGAAATCTCCGACTTCGCCGCCGCGCTCCGGCGATTCCGTCACTCCCATCCGACCACTGGAGACGAGCATGCGTGAGTTCACCGCGGCAGCCAGCTTCACCATCGCCGCCGACGAGACCATCGTCGGATCGGTCTACGCCCAAGCCGAGCACTTTCCGAGCCGGGTGCTGTTCTCCCGGCCCGCCGGAGACCAGTGGCGTGACGTCACCGCCGCCGAGTTCGCGCGCCTCGTCTCCGCCGTCGCCAAGGGCCTGATCGCCAATGGCATCGAACCCGGCGACCGGGTGGTGCTGCTGTCGGCGACCCGATTCGAGTGGACGCTGCTCGACTTCGCGATCTGGGCCGCGGGCGCGGTGACCGTGCCGGTCTACGATTCCTCCGCCGCCGAGCAGGTGCGCTGGATCCTGGAGGATTCCGGGGCCGCGCTCGCGGTGGTGGAGACCGCCCGGCACAAGGATCTGGTCACCGCCGCACCGGACACGCTGCGGCGCATGCTGGTCATCGACGACGGGGCCGAGGCCACCCTGATCGCCGAAGGCGCGGACGTGCCCGACGCGGCGCTGCGGGAGCGGCTCGACGGGCTGCGCGCCGACGGCCTCGCCTCCCTGGTCTACACCTCCGGCACCACCGGCCGCCCCAAGGGCTGCATGCTCACCCACCGCAATTTCCTGTCGGAGGTGCGCGGCATCCTGAAGGCCAGCATCGGCGACGTCGCCCGCCCCGGGCAGCGCATGCTCACCTTCCTGCCGCTGGCCCACGTGCTGGCCCGTGCCGTCTCGCTGGCCGCCCTCGAGGGCGGCATGACCCAGGCGCACTGGTCGGACTTCAAGACGATTACCGGGCAGTTCACGCGGTTCCGCCCGCACACCATTCTCGGGGTGCCGCGGGTGTTCGAGAAGGTGCGCGACGGCGCGGACAAGAAGGCGCACGAGGGCGGCGCGCTCAAGGGCGCGATCTTCCGGTTCGCCGAGCGCACCGCCATCCGATGGAGCCAGAACCTGGATCGCACCGGCGGTTTCGCGCGGCGACCGTCCCCGCTGCTGCGCGTCCAGCACGCGCTGTGCGATCGCCTGGTGTACGCGCCGCTGCGCGCGGCCCTGGGCGGGGACTGCGAGTTCGCCATCTCCGGCGGCGGAGCGCTCGCGCCCCGGCTCGGACATTTCTTCCGCGGCGTCGGCGTCCCGATCTACGAGGGTTACGGCCTGACCGAGTCCACCGCCGCGCACTGCGTCAACGTGCCGGGCGCGGTGAAGATCGGCACCGTGGGACAGCCGTTGGGCGGCAACGGGGTTCGGATCGCCGAGGACGGCGAGATCGAACTGTCCGGCGGCGTGGTGTTCACCGGCTACTGGCGCAACGAGGAGGCCACCGCCGCGGCGCTGTCCGACGGCTGGCTGCGCACCGGCGATCTCGGCGAACTCGACGCCGACGGCTTCCTGTCCATCACCGGCCGCAAGAAGGATCTGCTCGTCACCGCGGGCGGCAAGAACGTCTCACCCGGCCCGCTGGAAGACCGCATCCGCTCGCACGCGCTGATCTCCCAGGCGATCGTGGTCGGTGACGGCCGCACCTACATCACCGCCCTGATCACCATCGACCCGGAGGCGTTCGAGTCCTGGAAGGCGGCCACCGCCACCCCGGCCCACGCCACCGTCGCCGACCTGCGCGACGACCCGACCCTGCTGGCCGAGGTGCAGCGCGCCGTCGACGACGCCAACAACACCGTCTCGCACGCCGAGGCGATCAAGAAGTTCACCGTCCTGCCCCGCGATCTCTCCGAGGAATCCGGCGAACTCACCGCCACCCTCAAGGTCAAACGCCACGTCATCGCCGAACGCTTCGCCGACGAGATCGAGGGCATGTACCGCCGCTGACCGTGCCCTGAACAGCGCGAACATCGGTTCGGCGGGTGTGTCAGCCCGGTATCAGGTCCGTGTCAGGCGCTGCCGTGATCGTTCTACCCATGAACGACGCGGCAATCGTGGCCTCCGGGCTGCGGAAGGCATACGGGGACAAGACGATCCTCGACGGAATCGACCTGAATATCCGTGCGGGCACGATCTTCTCGCTGCTCGGCCCGAACGGGGCGGGCAAGACGACGACGGTGAACGTGCTGACCACGCTGCAAACGGCGGATGGCGGTACGGCGCGCATCGCCGGGCACGACCTGATGACCGAACCCGAGGCGGTGCGCCGGGTCATCGGGGTGACCGGGCAGTTCGCCGCCGTGGACGATCTGCTCACCGGTGAGGAGAACCTGCGGCTGATGGCGGACCTGCACCGGATGCGGGGCGCGCGGCGGCAGCAGGTGATCGACGCACTGCTGGAACGCTTCGAGCTGACGGACTCGGCGCGCAAGCCCGCCGCCACCTACTCCGGCGGCATGCGACGCAAACTGGATCTGGCCATGACCCTGGTGACCAAACCGGACATCGTCTTCCTGGACGAGCCCACCACGGGTCTGGACCCGCGCAGCCGCCGCACCATGTGGGAGATCGTCCGCGAACTCACGGCCGACGGCGTGACCATCTTCCTCACCACCCAGTACCTCGAGGAAGCCGATCAGCTGGCCGACCGGATCGCGGTGCTGGACGCTGGGCGCATCGTCGCCGAGGGCACCGCCGCGGAACTCAAGCGCCGTATCCCCGGCAGCCACGTCCGGCTGCGGTTCACCACCGCCGCCGAAATGGCGGCGGCCGAGCGCGCCCTGCCCACCGCCACCCGCGACGACGACGCTCTCGCCCTGCGGGTGGAGGGCAGCGGCGGCAGCGCCTTCCTGCGCGAGCTGCTGGACCGGCTCGCCGCCCACTCGCTCGAGGCCGCCGAGGTCTCCATTCACACCCCTGATCTCGATGACGTTTTCCTCGCCCTCACCGGGCGCGCCACCACGGAGGCTGTCGCATCATGAGCACCCTGTCCCCGGTCGCATCGCTGGCCGATGCGTCGACCATGCTGGGCCGCAACTTCAAGCACATCGCCCGCAACCCGGTCACCATCTTCAACGCGGCATTGATGCCGGTGGTGATGATGCTGATCTTCGTGTACGTCTTCGGCGGCGCGTTCGAGGTCGGCGAGGACTACATCGACTACGCCACGCCGGGCATGATCCTGCTGGCCATCAGCTACGGGCTGTCGGGCACCGCGGTGTCGGTGAGCTCCGATATGGCCAAGGGCATCATCAACCGGTTCAAGGTCATGTCGGTCTCCCGCAGCGCCATCCTGATCGGGCATGTGGTGGCGACCATCGTCATCAATCTGGTCGCCATCGCGGCGGTCATCGGCGTGGCCTTCGCGCTGGGCTTCCGCCCGGACGCCACCGCGACCGACTGGCTCGGTGCGATCGGCGTCATGCTGGCGACCTCGTTCGCGGCGTCCTGGCTGACGGTCGCGCTGGGTATGGCCGCCACAACCCCGGAGTCGGCGGGCATGAGCGTGGTGCCGCTGATCATGCTGCCCTTCCTGAGCACCGCGATCGTGCCCGCCGAGCAGATGGGTCAGGGTGTGCGGCAGTTCGCCGAGTACCAGCCCTTCACGCCGATCATCGAGGCGCTGCGCGGATTCCTCTCCGGCAACCCCTCGGGCGGTGACACCGCCGCGGCGCTGGCCTGGTGCGCCGGGTTCGCCATCGTCGGATTCCTGTGGTCGCGCGCCACTTTCACGAAGCGAGCGTAGCGGCGACCAGATCCTGCC
>NZ_JASCXP010000313.1:0-8966 GCF_030010695.1 Nocardia sp. CC201C | reverse complement strand
ACCGGATCGGAGACGCCGTCGACCCGCGGCAGCGCGGTGAGCATGTGCAGGCAGTCCGGCGTCATACCGCGACCGGGACGCCCCATGGGCACCAGCGCGGCGAATTTGCGGCCGAGATCCGAATCCATGGGATCGCCGAGGCGCAGTTCGATACGGGTGCCGATCTGATCCTTGAGCGCGGGTCGCGCCTCCGGCCACCGCGCCAGCGTGATGACCACGTGCACACCGTAGGAAAGCCCCTGGCCCGCGAGGTTCATGACGGTCTGTTCCAGGGTCTCGAACTCCTGACGGAAGGTGCCGTAGCCGTCGATGACCAGGAAGACGTCGCCGAAGGGATCCTGCTGGGCTCCGGCGGCGGCCGGGCTGGCCGTCGGATCGTCGGCGCGCAACCGCCGGAACTCCGCCATGGATTCGATGCCGAGCTGCCGGAACCGCGCCTCGCGCTGGCGCACCAGGGTGACCATCTCGGCGACGGTGCGCCGCACCTGGTCCGCGTCGAGCCGACTCGCCACCGCGCCGACCTGCGGCAGCCCCTGGAGCCCGGCCAGGGTGCCGCCGCCGAAGTCGAGGCAGTAGAACTGGATCTGCTCGGCGGTATGGGTGAGCGACATGGCCATGATCAACGACCGCAGCGCCGTCGACTTGCCGGACTGCGGTCCGCCGACCACCGCCACATGCCCGCGCGATCCGGACAGGTCCACCACCAGCGGATCGCGCCGCTGATCGTAGGGCCGGTCAACGATGCCGATCGGCGCCCGCAGCGTCGCCACCGGGGCGTGCTCACCGGTGAGCACCGACCGGGGGATGAGCTGATCCAGGGTCGGGGCGTGGTCCAGGGGCGGCAGCCAGATCTCGTGCGCCGCACGCCCGTGTCCGCGCACCCGGGACACCAGCATCTGCAGGTTCGAGATCTGCTCGGCGTCGGGTGCCGGCTCGTCGAGCACCGGCTCCGGCGCGGCCGGAAGATAGTCGCCCGCACGGTAATCCACGTGTGTGGCGGTGAACGGTCGCGCCGCCACATCGACCGCCGGAGTCCCGCCGCCGACGCTCGGTTCGCGGTGCGACCCGCCGCCCACATACGGCCCGGACACGTACGCGGACTGGAAGCGCACGATCTCCCCCGAATCGGACTTGAGGTAGCCGCCGCCGGGATTGTTTGGCAGGTTGTAGGCGTCCGGCACCCCCAGCACCTGGCGGGACTCGTTGGCGGAGAAGGTCTTCAGTCCGATCCGGTAGGACAGGTGACTCTCCAGGCCCTTGAGCCGCCCCTCCTCCAACCGTTGCGAGGCCAGCAGCAGGTGCACGTGCAGTGACCGGCCCAACCGCCCGATCATGGTGAACAGCTCCGCGAAGTCCGGATGTTGGGAGAGCAGTTCGGAGAATTCGTCCAGCACCACGAACAGCGCGGGTATGGGGTCGAGATCCGCCCCGGCCGCCCGGGCCTTCTCGTATTCGGACACATTGGCGAAATTCCCCGCCGCGCGCAACAGCTCCTGGCGGCGATTCATCTCACCCGCCAGGGCGTCGCGCATGCGGTCCACCAGATCGGCTTCCTCTTCGAGATTGGTGATGATGGCGGCGATATGCGCGACCCCGTCCAATCCGAGGAATGTCGCGCCACCTTTGAAGTCGACGAGGACGAAGTTCAGCTGATCCGGCGAATGGGTGGCAATCAGCGAAAGCACCAATGTGCGAAGAAATTCCGATTTGCCGGAACCGGTCGCGCCAATGCACAAACCATGCGGGCCCATTCCGCCCTCGGCGGCCTCTTTGATATCGAGGACGACCGGCAATCCATCGGCCCCCACCCCGAACGGCACCCGCAGTCGCTCCCGGCCGTAGCGCGGCCGCCACGCCTGCTCCGGGTTGAAACCGCCGATATCCCCGAGACCGAGCAATTGCGCCCAGGAGGAGATGACCTCCCCCTCGTCCCCGGTGGGTTCGGTTCCGCGCTGCACCACCGGCCGATACGGAGCCAGCCGCCGTGCCGCCCGCTCCGCCTCCCGCGCGGTGACCCGGTCGATCCGGGCGAAGCGCTCCATGGCCCCGGTCGCGCCCCGGCCCGAACACTCACCGCCCTCCACCACCATCTGGATACCGCGCGAAACCGCCAGGCGCGGAGCGTAATTGCACAGGTCGACAACGGTCACCCCCTCGAATCCGGTCTCCCGCAGCGGATCCTCGTCGGCTTCCAGCAGCCCGCCGTCCACCACGACCACCACCTGCACCAGGGCGGGATCGGGCGGCTGATTGCGCGAGTAGCGAACCCGGTTGTGCAGCAGCGGACGCAGGCCCGCGTGCGCCTGCCGGATGGAGCCGTAGACCATGCGCTCGGAGCCGACGCCGTCGCACGCCTCCGGATGCTGGCTGTGCGGCAGCCATTTCACCCACTCCCATTCGCGCGCGGTGTCCGGACCGCACACCACCGCGATCAGCACCTGGTCGGGGCCCTGGAACATGGCCAGCTGCAACAGCATCGCGCGCGTCATATCCCGCGCCTGCGCCCGATCGCCGCCCAGCTGGATACTCGCGAAACCCTTCACCGCGATGGCGGTCGGCAGGTCCGGCACGGTGGAGTGGGTGCGCACGAACCGCCGCAGCGACACCGCCGCGATGGGCTCCAACTCCTCCACCGGCCCGGTCTCCGGCGCGACCAGCCGGGTGGCGAGCCGCTGCCCGCCCACCCCGATGCGCGCATGGCAGAAGTCCTTGTCACCCGGCCGGCGCTCCCACATGCGGGTGGTCCCGGCCAGCATCCAGACCAGGCCGGGCTCGGGATGGCTCCACTGGACCGCGGCGCGCTGCCGCGCGGCGGTCTCGGCCACATCCCGACGCACCTGGTCCAGATAGCGCAGATAGTCCTTGCGGTCCTCGTCGGCCTCGGCCGCCTTCTGCCCCTTGCCGCCCTGCCCGGCGTACATGCCGACCATGGACACCACCATCATCATGGGGAACATGAGGCTCATGGGATTGGTGGCGATCCCGCTGCCGGAGGTGAACAGCAGCGCCAGCATGCCGAGCATGCCCACGACCATGACGAGCGGCATGAGTCTGGTGAACAGATTCGCGGGAATGTTCCGGGGAATTTCCGGCGGCGGCTGCAATGTCACCTCCCCGCCGGGAGAACGCGGAATCTCCCGGCGGGGACGGCGCTGAAACCGGACGGTGCTCATCTGACGGAAATCCCCCATAGGGTTCGTGACCAGACTGCCGAATTCGGCCTCAGTGTACGGCCAGCATCCGACATGACGTACAGTGCGGGCAGCAATTCCGCACATCACGGCGTCGCCGCGAATCGGCGAACTCGCCGATAAAGAGGTGACAGCGAAAGTTGGCGACAGCGTGAACGCGCGAATGGATCAACTCGACGACGCCCGCGGCACGGTCCGCGCCCCCGACCTGGCACGGGTCACCATCCTGGCCAAACACACCCAGGTGGATACCGCCATTCCGCTCGATGTGCCGGTCGCGCTCGTCATTCCCAGCGTCGTCGACATGGTCGCCCAGCACAGCCGCGCCAACGACTTCGACCACGACGACGAGGATGTCGAACCGCACGAATGGGTGCTCGCCCGCATCGGTGAACCGCCGCTGGCCAACTCGCTCAGCCTGACCGAGCAGGGGGTGCGCGACGGTGAGCTGCTCATGCTGGAGAGCGCCGAACACATCGCTCCCACACCGCTGTTCGACGACATCATGTACAATGTCGCCATCGCCGACGCCGACCACTACCGGGGTTGGACGCCCGGCACCGCGCGGCTGACCGGGTCGGTGCTGGCGGTCGCCGCCACGCTGGTCGGCTGCCTCGGACTGCTCGCCGCACCCGATGCCGTCCCCGGCTGGGTGGGCGGTGCGGTGGCGCTGTTCGTCACCGTGCTGCTGGTCGTGGCGAGCACGGTGCTGGCGCGCCTGTACGACGACGGCGGGACCGCGCTGGTGCTGGGCGGGTGCGCGCTGCCGCTGGCGGCCACCGCGGGGATGCTCTTCGTGCCCGACCACTACGGCTGGGCCAATCTGCTGCTCGGCGCGGCCCTGCTGGGCGCGATGGCGATCCTGGCCTGGCGCGGGGCCGGGGTGGGGCCCGGCCTGTTCCTCGGCGTCGCCACGGTGACGGTGTACGCGGTGCCCGCCGCACTGGTCGGACTGCTCACCGACCTGCCCGTACGCTCCATCGGGGCGGGTGCGGCCGGGCTCGGGCTGGCCGGGCTGGCGCTCGCGCCCCGGCTGTCCATGCTGCTGGCCGGACTGCCGCTGCCGCCGGTCCCCGCGCCGGGCACGCCCATCGACCCCACCGAGGACGATCCCGACGACCATCGCGCGCTGCCCACCCTGGAGGCGCTGCGCGCCGCGGCCGAGGCGGCCCGGCGCTGTCTCACCGGCTTGGTGGCCGCCACGACGCTGGTCACGGCCACCGGTGCGCTGGCCGCCGCCGATCCCGCGGGCACGGACGTCTACCGGCCGGGGCTGGCGCTGGCGCTGGTGTGCGCGGCGGTGCTCATGTTCCGCAGCCGCACCTACGCGGGTGCGGCGCAGGCCGTTCCGCTCGTCGCGGGCGGCGCGGCCATCGTCCTGCTCATCCTGGCGGGCGCGGCCCTGCGCATGCAGCAGCCCCTGCTCGTCTTCGGCGCGGCCATGGTCGTGCTGGGCGCGGCCCTGGTCCTCGGCATGATCCTGCCCAACCAGCAGGCCACCCCGCCCATGCGCCGCGCGGTGGAACTGCTCGAGTACGCCTTCGTGGCGGCGGTCATTCCGCTGGTCTTCTGGGTGACCCAGCTCTTCGCCCTCGTCCGCGGCCTCTGATCGAGCCCCCATGTCGCCGCACGCCACCGCGCCCAGCTCGCCGCGAACGACGGCACTCGCCGCACGAATCACGCGGTGTGGCAACGGGGTTCGGACGCTCGCGGCGGCTTCCGTATTGGCGCTGAGCGTTTCGGTGGGTACTGGTATCACCGCTGCACCCGCGCGGGCGGAGCGGCCGCCCGCGATCGATGCCGGGCTGCTGCCCGCCGGAGGTCCCGCCGCACCGCCCACCGAGACCGAGCATCCGCCCAATGCGCCGTGCATCAGCACCCAGGCCGGAGGCGGCGGTCCGACGATTCCGCCCGCGCAGCGGTCGCTGGAACTGGAGCACGCCTGGCGGTTCTCCCGGGGGGCCGGGCAGTTGGTGGCGGTCATCGACACCGGGGTGACCCCGCATCCACGGTTGCCCGGGCTCATCGCCGACGGCGACTACGTGGCGGTCGGGGGCGACGGCACCGAGGACTGCGATGCCCACGGCACCCTGGTCGCCGGTCTGATCGCGGCCACCAGGGTGGAGGGGCAGGGCTTCGCGGGTGTCGCCCCGGAGGCGCGGGTGCTGACCATCCGCCAGACCAGTGCGCTGTACCAGGCGAAAGGGGCTGGGCGCGACAAGGGTCCGGACGATATGCCCGACGGCTACGGCAAGATCTCCGCGCTGGCCTCGGCGGTGCGCCGCGCGGCCGACGCCGGTGCGCGCGTCATCAATATCTCCCTGGTGGCCTGCCCCACCGCTCGTCCCGACAGCCGGGAGTTCGGAATGCTCGGCGCGGCAGTGCAATACGCGGCGCTGGAGAAGGACGCGGTCATCGTCACCTCGGCGGGCAACACCGACACCTGCCGGGCGAGCAATCCGGGTACGGACCCGCTGCATCCCGACCGCGACCCCTGGGACACCGTCGTCTCCTACGTGGCCCCGGCACTGTGGGACGAGTACGTGCTGTCCGTCGGTTCGGTCGACTCCTTCGGCCAGCCTTCGGGTTTCACCGTCCCCGGCCCCTGGGTGGGCGTGGCGGCCCCCGGGGAGAACATCGTCTCCCTGGATCCGCGCAATACCGGACTCACCACCGCCAAGTTCACCCGGCAGGGGCAGCTGACTCCGTACAGCGGCACCAGTTTCGCCGCGCCGTACGTGGCGGGCGTGGCGGCGCTGGTGCGGGCGCGCTTCCCCGAGCTGCGGGCGCGGGAGGTCATCGACCGCATCCAGGCCACCGCGCACGCACCGGCCGAGGGCTGGAACCCCTACATCGGTTACGGCGCTGTCGATCCCGTCGCCGCCCTCACCGCCGAGGTGCCGGACCAACTGCCGCCCAAACGCGCCAGCGCCGCCCGCAGCGAACAACTCCCCCTCCCGACACCCCCGCCCCCGCCCGACACCACGGCCCGGGACACGGCACTGATCGGCACCGGTGTGATCACCCTGCTGCTGACCCTGGGCTGGCTGGCCTCCTTCCCGCTGCGCCGCCGCCTCGGCACGCGTGATTGAACGGACACATACGATCCGGTTGGCACGAAAAGCGTTGTGCACGAAGAGAAATAGACTTTCGATTACTACCCGAAACTACCCGGGAACGCGCCACACTGAAGTCATGCCGCGCAATGAGGCTCGACATGACCATCCATTTCGCGCACAGGAGATTCCCATGAGCATGATGCTGACCGGCCTCATCGACCTGGACGCCCCGAACGAAGCCGAACTGCGGGGAGGGCAGACCGGCACCTTCACCGAGGTGACCTTCCCGACGCCGTTCCCGCCGAATTCCCATGTGATCGTCATCCCGATGGTGCAGACCTTCAACGGCCCGGACACTCCGGGTGTCCGCATCGCGGACGTCACCACCAAGGGCTTCCGCATTCGAATGAACGAGGTCGTGGTCGAGGGCAAGGCGCTCGCGCCGCGCAGCGGTACCCACACCAAGGAAACCATCGCCTGGCTGGCGACCACGGTGTAGTCGGCGCCGGGGTCGGGTCACATACCCGGCCCCGGCTCAATTCTGGGACCGCACCGGCTCTTTCGCGGGGTTCGCGTCCGGGGCGACACCGTCGTGCGCGACCATGGCGGCGGCCCGGCTCAGGGCCGGACCCGGCGCCAGCAGGCCGATCAGCTGCCAGGGCGCGCGCTCCGGTCGGACGCTGTCGGGGTCCATGCCGAGCGCCTTCGCCGCGTCGAGGTCCACGATGCCGTAGCGCACGCCGAAATCGGAGATGTAGAAGAGGCTGTCGCGGCGCTCGCTATCGGGTTCGATCCCCGTGGATTGCGCATACGCGCCCGCGCCCGGCCGCATGTAGAAGGCATCCGCGTGCGGCCCGGAGCCGTCGGCCTGGGCGAAGGAGACCAGCCGCGCCCGGTCCGGGATCGGCACGGTGTGCCCGGTCAGCACGGTCAGCTCCGCGCGGGTGCTGCCCTCGGACTTGTCGGCGACCGGAACGGGTTGCCAGGACAGGCAGGCCACGGGTTGGTCCTTGCCGTCGACGATCTCGGGGGCGGCCGCCGGATAGTCGGCGACCCGCAGTGCCGAGGAGACCGGGGCCGCCGTCCGATCCGCTTGGGCGATATGGGTATCGGTCGGCGTGGCGCGGTAGGTGTTGCGGACGATATCGGCCGTCAGCTCCGACACCGGTTGCAGGCCGTCGGCCAGCACCACGTAGTGGCTGCCGTCGGTGCGCACCTGCACCACATCGCCGATCCGGTGATCGCCGAGCGGATAGCCCGGTGCCGCACCGACATCCGCGATGGGCGGCGGCACGATGGGCAGCACCTCGGGGATGGCGTTGAGCAGCCCCTCGCTGACGGGGCGCGGCGTCATACCGCGAATACCGAGGGCATCGACGACGGCGCGGTCGTTCATGTCCACCCGGGCCCGCCGATCGTCGTACACCAGGTACGCGGCCTCGCGGCCCCGCACCAGCAGCGCCCGGCCAGCGGCCAGCGGACCCGCCTTCTCCGCCAGCTCCGGATCACCGGCCAGCACGGCGGTGGTCAGCTCGCCGCTGCCGTCACTGGCGAGCGTGTCGCAGACCGTCCAGGCGCGGCCACGTCCGGTGTCGTCGAAGTTCAGCGAGGCGGGCGCGCCCGGAATGCCGATGAGCTGGCCGCGCGGCTTCTTGCCCAGTTCCGATTCCTTGACGGTCGCGGGTGCGGCGGCCTCGCCCGCCGCCAACCGGGCCGAGGCGAGATTGAGCGCCGGATGCACCACACCGTCGATGACCACGTAGACCGCACCGGAATCCTTGCCGATGAGGATGGTGCTGTTGCCCATCTTGTCCTGCGGACGCAGTAGAGCCAATACTCCGCAACCAGCCAGGGCGACCAGGGCGAGCACCAGGCCGACCGCGAACGCGCGCGACTGCGAGCGCATCGGGTCGTGCAGCATCCGCACGTCCCGGCGCACCAGTGCGTGTTCCATGCGGCGGACCAGGAAGCGGTAGCCGCTCACCTGCCAGCGCGTGGTCGGTTTCGAAGGCATGGATTCTCCCCCGACGGGTCATCGAGTTCGCTCGACACAGTACAGTTCCGCTGACAGCCGATTCCTATCGCACCTGGTCTTTGTCCGATTTCGGTCGCCATCGGCGGCCGCCGACGGAAGTTGGGGGACCATGATGGCCGCACCGGGCGAGACCGCCGCACCCGCTGATCCGCCGACCGCGCCGCCGCCACCGGGCCGCCCGCTGCTCGGCTGGATCACCCTGCCGGATCTGGTGGGCGCGCAGCTGGCCGGGCTGGCGGCGGGGTTGGCCACATTCGCCTGCGGGCCGACGTGGTGGGCGGCGCTGACGGTCGGCCTGGCGCTCATGGCGGCACTGCTGATCCCATTAGGCAAACGACCAGTTTCCTCTTGGCTCGCGACCTGGTGGCGCTACCGGAGACAGCGCGCCTACCGCATCGGCGACACCCTCGACTTCCGCGCCGCCGACGGCCGCTCCCTCGGGATCTACCGCGACGGCAGCCGAGTGGTCGCCGTCGTGGAGGTGCTCGCCACCAAGGGCGGACTGACCCGGCTCGGCAGCGGTACCGTGCACGCCTCCCATCTGCTGCCGCTGCCGGAACTGGCGACATGCCTGCGGCAACACGACATCCTGCTCGCCGGGATCGACATCGTCGCGCACGGATTCCGCAGCCGTTCCGGCACTCCCGCCGGTGCCAGTTACGAGAAACTGCTGGGACCGCT
>NZ_JASCXP010000312.1:0-8976 GCF_030010695.1 Nocardia sp. CC201C | reverse complement strand
GGCCCGCGGCCTAGGGCCGCGGACCTTCCCATACGTCTCGGTCCGCCTGCCTGGTTCCGCCCTGCCTCGGTCCGCCGTGCCTCAGTCCGTGAGGAATTCCACCACGTCGGCGACCAGCCGCGGGTCCTTGATCGCGCCCATGTGCGAGGCGCCGGGATACACCCGCGCGCGAGCGCCCGGAATGCCCGCGGCGGTGAGCTCCAGGTTCCGCACCGGGTAGGCCGCGTCCTTGTCACCGCCGAGGACGAGGGTGGGCGCGCTGATCTCACCCAGCCGATCGGTGAGGTCGAAGGCGTCCTCGGCGCGGATGAACGCGGCGGTGGCGGCGGGGTCGTGCGGCCGCGCCAGCGGGTCGAGCAGCCACGCCACCGCGGCCACCAGGCGCGCGGCCACGGGGTTCTGGATGGTTTCGCCCGCGATGTGGTGCATCCCGCGCCGCCCGGACTCGACGGCCCGCGCGTAGTTCAGCTGCGCCTCCCGCACGTGCGGTTCCAGCCGGTAGCCGGAGGAGACGACCACCAGCCGCCGCACCGCCTCCGGATGGTCGGCGGCCAGTTGCAGTGCGACCGAACCGCCGGAGCTGACGCCGATCACATCCACGGGTTCACCGAATTCCTTGTGCAGCGCCTCGGCGTGCTGGTCGGCGATATCGGCCATGGTGGTGCCCGCCGGGGTGCCGGGCGCCCGGTTCACCGCGTAGACGCGGAAGTGCCGGGCGAGCGGACTCAACGTCTTGATCTCCGAGGTCCGCATCCAGCCGGTCGGATTGGCATGGTCGGGGGTGAACCAGCGCAGGAATACCAGCGGCCGACCGGAACCCAGCGCGAGATAGGGCAGGTTGTGCGCCAGCGCCCCCTCGGTGACGTCCAGTTGCGCGGATGGGCCGGGTTTCGCCATGGTGTCCTCCGTGTGCCGAGCCGGACCCTATTGTCCGTCGGCTCCCAGTCTGCCGCAGCACAAACGCGACCGTCCAAGACGTATCACTGCTGGCGGCCGGAACTACGCCTGCTGCGCTCGACCACGCGACCGGATGCGTACACGAGCACCGCCACCGTTCGGCCGCACCGCGCAGCGACCCGCCGCCCCCATCGCGCCTACGGTGGGTCGATGCACCCCCGCAGAGCCCTGGCGCTGGCGCTGACGTTCGCGATTCTCCTGGCCGTCAACACGTATTCGGGTCTGGCGCTGTACGCGTTCACGGCGGGACCACGGGCGGAGGCCGTCGTGGTGGACCGTTCCGGCGGGAAGAACATCCGCTGCTGGGGGCGGTGGACACGGCCGGCCGGCACACCGGCGGCGGGTGACGGCTGTTGCGGCGCGGCGCTGTCCGGATCACGGAAGCCCGGCAGCCAGTCGTCCACGAACGGGATCATCAGTTGGATGAGCGGGCCGATTCCGAAGGCGTAGACCAGGGTTCCGATGCCCACGCTGCCGCCGAGCAGCCAGCCGGTGGCCAGCACGGTGGCCTCGATGCCGGTGCGGATCATCCAGACCGGTCGACCGGTGCGGCGTACCAGTCCGGTCATCAGGCCGTCCCGCGGTCCGGGGCCCATGCCCGCGCCGATGTAGAGCACCGTCGCGACGGCGTTGGCCACGACCGCGATCCCCATGGCGGCGATCCGCCAGCCCAGCCCGTGCACCTGCGGCAGCAGCCACAACCCGGCGTCCACGGCCACCGCGATGACCACCACATTGCTCACCGTTCCCAGACCTGGCCGCTGCCGCAGCGGAATCCAGGCCAGTAGCACCGCCACCCCGGTCACGGCGACCACCGCCCCGAAACTGATCGGCACCCGCAGGTCCACGCCCTGATGGAACACATCCCACGGATCCAAACCCAGCCCGGCTCGAATCATGACGGCCATCGACAGCCCGTAGAGCACCAATCCGACATAGAGCGCGATCAACCGTCGAAGCAACATTCGACCAATATGTCGACAACTGGTCTGCGAATACAGAGCCAGTCGGCAACAACTGGCCCGAACACACGCGATCATGAGCGGGCGACCGGCCACGGTGATCGCCGCGCAGGCGCTCGTACTCGACCGCTGAGCAGGTCGGTACCGTGGGCCGGCAGCGACCTCGGCAAACGTTCCCGCTCGAGATTCCTGCCGCGGAAACGCCTCGGCGACGGCGAGAACACGTACTATATGGGTCTTCATGTGTTTTGCTCATCAATGGAGCAACCGTTCTTTCTTCGCACGCTACGCACTCTCCGCGTGGCGTGAAAATACCTTGCAGTAGCAGATTTCCGGCTACGAACCCGCGCGAAATTGCGATGATTGCGAAGTCATCTGGGTAGAGTTCCACGCGTGCGCAAGATGTATGCGGGTGCCCGACTACGGCGGTTGCGCGAGGAACGGCGGATGACCCAGGCCGCGCTGGCGAAGTCCCTGGATCTGTCCCCCAGCTACCTCAACCAGCTGGAGCGCGATCAGCGACCCCTCACGATTCCCGTGCTGCTGAAACTGAATTCGACCTTCGACCTCGATGTGCAGTTCTTCGCCGCGGACTCCGATGCCCGGCTGGTCTCGGATCTGCACGAGGTGCTCGTCGAGGCCAGCGGCGGCAACTCCGCGCCGGTCGCCGAGGTCGAAGACCTGGCCACCCGATTACCCGAGGTCGCCAAGATCATCGTCGCCATGCACCGGCGGCTACGGGCCGCCACCGACCAACTGGATCTGCTGTCCTCCAAGGTGGCCGCGCCCACCGGCGCGCCCGGCGTGCCCATGCCCTACGAGGATGTGCGGGACTTCTTCTACGACCACCACAATCACATCGCCCACGTGGACCTGGCCGCCGAGCGGCTGTTCGAGGAATGCGGGCTCACCATCGGCTCACTGGACCGGCAGCTGGCGCGGGTGGCCGAGGAACGCGCGGGTGTGACCGTCCTGGTGCGCGGCGACGGAGCCGACCCGAATATCCCGAAGCGCCACTACGACAAGGAAACCCGGACTCTCACCCTGGCGCGGCGGCTACGCCCCGGACAGCGCGCCTTCCAGATCGCCACCACCCTCGCCTTCCTGCTCTACGGCCAGCTCCTCGACGAGGTGCTCGACGAAACCCCGTCGCTGGCGGGCGAATCCCGCGCGCTGGCCCGCATCGGACTGGCCAACTACTTCGCCGGGGCGCTCGTCCTCCCCTACGGGAAGTTCCTGCGCAGCGCCGAGGAACTGCGCTACGACATCGACCTGCTCGCCCTGCGCTTCGAGGTCGGCTTCGAAACGGTGTGTCATCGGCTGAGCACACTGCAGCGGCAGGGACATCGCGGGGTGCCGTTCTTCCTCATCCGCACCGACCGCGCCGGGAACATCTCGAAACGCCAGTCCGCCACCGCATTCCACTTCTCCCGGGTGGGCGGCAGCTGTCCGCTGTGGGTGGTCTACGAGGCGTTCGCCAATCCGGGCCGCACCCTCACCCAGGTGGCGTCCATGCCCGACGGCCGCCGCTACCTGTGGATCGCGCGCACCACCCATCCCGCCCCGCACGGATTCGGCACCGGTCCCAAGGAATTCGCCATCGGCCTCGGCTGCGATCTGGAGTACGCGGACCGCCTGGTGTACTCCCAGGGACTGCAACTCGACGACCCCGCCGCCGCGGTCCCGATCGGCGCGGGCTGCAAGGTGTGCGAACGCCCCGCCTGTCCGCAACGCGCCTTCCCCCAGATCGGACGCCCCTTGGCGGTCAGCGAAACCACCTGCACCGACCTGCCCTACCCGCGCCTGCCCCACTGACAGCGGCCGGAGCTGCCGACACCGCACGATGTCGAAGGCCGGACGGCGGCGGGCACGGTGCACGACGGTATCGACACCCGCTCGCGGTGTGGCGATCCTGGTCAATGCGCTGCCGGGGCGGGCGGTCCGGTCCTACACTGCGCATGAATAGATTCTGGAGAACGGTGCGGCCGCAATGATCAGCAGCAGAATCGTCGCCGCGTTGGCTGTCGTAGTCGCGCTCACCGGCGCACTGTTGACGGCGGGCGGTGGTACCGCCCACGCGTACGGACCGTGGTCGTGTGCGCCCGACGATCCGTTGCGGCCCACCGCGGAGCTGATCGGCACGTGGAATACCGCCACCATCACCGACCCGGCCGATCCCCGGATGGATGATCCGCTCACCCAGTTCGAGTTGGAAGTGAATCTCACGGCGGCCATGGAGCTCGGGCTCACGGTGTACTCCGAACCCGTCGACGGCGTCTACTGGTCGGCGCAGTCCCGCCAGCTCACCTATGAGCCCGCCCGTCGTTTCGAACTGGCCTGCACCGGGCGCGACAATCTGTGCTGGATCGCCGACGACCTGCGGGTGCGCTACAACCAGGAAGCCGTGGTTGGCATCGAGTTCCTCCCGGCCGACGACGAGCGCGCCGACGGGTTCCTCGTCCGGGTGCCGGGTGTCGAACTATCGCGCGTGCACAATGCCCTGCTGGCGGATCCGGTGGCGCGGGAACGGCTCGGCGGCGGCTCGGTCACCGAGGACGGCACACTCGTCCTGATCGCCGACCGTGCCGATCTCGAGGTGGCGCGGGCCTTCGTCCGCGGCCTGGGCGCACAGTGGGACTCGGCCGCCGTCCGCTACGGCGACCGCCAGCTGGTTACGGGCTACTGCGTACCGGGCGTCTACTTCTGATATCCGCACAGCGGCCAGCGCGGCCCGACCGCATCGCTACGGTCGAGTCGCGCTGTCTGCCGCGGCCGTCAGGCCGGTGTGTAGGTCAGGCAGTTCGCCGTATGGTCGGACGCACCGAGGCCGACCCGGATCTCCGGCGCGGTGCATTCGAGATCCTTGTTGTGGGTGCAGTCGGCGCGCTGGCAGGCGCCGACCATGGAGGTGACGCGATCCAGCCCGCCTTTGCTCGAGAGCGGAATGAAGGTGGTGCAGTCGGCGTGGCCGTTCTCCCCGGCCACATTGATCGCGTAGGCGTGGCAGCCATCGTGGTTGTACGAGCAGTCGCTGACCGTACATTCGCTGACGTGAGGCATTTCCAATGTGGTCATGAATTCCTCCGTGCCGTTGGGCCCGTGGGTGGGCTGACCCACGGGGGATCCGACAGTGATCCTATATCGGTTCCGTCCCGATAAACAGCAAGGTCAGCCTTGCCTGTGCACTCCGGACCCTATTCAGGCGTGCGCCGTTTTCCCGCCGTCGATCACCAGTTGCGCACCCGTGAGATAGGTGTGTTCGGGTGCGGCGAGGGTGAGTGCGAAAGCGGCGATCTCCTCCGGGGTGGCAAGGCGACCGAGGCCCGGAACATTCGAACTGGCCCACTGTTTCAAGAACACCTGCCGCGCATCGGCGGGCATGGACTCCAGACCACCCGCCCGCCAGACCAGTTCGGTGTCCGTGGTGCCCGGGACCAGGGTGTTCACCCGGATTCCGGCAGCCGCGTAATCCAGGGCCGCCGACTGCACCAGACCGACCAGCGCCCGCTTGCTCGCGGTATAGGCGGCGCGACCGGCATCGGTGGCCAGCGCATTGCTCGAGGATGTCACCACAATGGTGCCGCCACCGCCGCGGAGCATATGCGGCACTTGGTATTTCATCGCCAGGAAAACTCCGCGCAGATTGGTGCCGACCACGCGATCGAAATCCTCGGCGCTGTATTCGTGCAGTTTCTTCTGAATGGTGATGCCCGCATTGTTGAACGCCACGTCCAGCCCGTTGTAGATCCGCACGGCGGTATCGACGAATTCGCGCACCTCGTTCTCGACCAGCACATCGGCGCGAATATAGGTGGCCTCCCCGCCCGCCGCGCGAATCTCCCGCTCCACCGCCTGACCGCGATCGACCCGGCGACCGCAGAAGGCGACCCGTGCCCCCTCGGCGGCGAACTGCCGGGCCGCCGCCGCGCCGATGCCGGAGGTCGCGCCGGTGATGAGCACCACCTGGTTCTCGAAGCGCCGTCTCCCGATCGACGGCACCGGGGGCGGGTTGGAGTCGGCCCCCAGCGCCACTCCCCCGGCCAATCCGGCCGCCGCGCCGACCGCCAGGCCGGAGGCGGTGAGGCCGAACAGCTTGCGGCGGTTGGGTTTCGAGTGGTCGTCCGCGGTGGGCGGAGTGTCGGTCGCATCGTTCATGACGTCCACCGTGCCCCGCCGCGCCCCGCCGCGGATCCGACCGGCGGCTCCTCCCGGCGGCCGCGGGGAGGAGCCGTCTCCTCCCTCGGGAGGAGACGCGGGGGCGGGTGTGAGCGGGCATGATGTGAAAGGTGGTGGAGTCGACCGGAATGCGGCGCGGTATCGAGTGGATGCTCGACGCCCGGTCGATTCCGATCCGACTGCTGGTGCTGACCGCACTGGCGGCCGGATGCCTGCTGCTGCTCACCCGAACCACCGACCCGCTCGACTGGGCCATCGCCCTTGCCTCGGTGCTGCTCACCGCCGGTGGGGTGCGCTGGCCGCTGGCCACGGCGCTGACCACCACCGCCGTGCTCATGGTCGGCTTCGAATTCGGGCACACCGGCCCGGTGGTCGCCAAGGTGGCCGCCGCCATCGCGCTCACCGAACTCGCCGCGCGGCACCGGGGTTGGCGGCCGCTGCTCGGCGCGGCGGTACTCGCCGGTGCGTACCTGCTGCATCCGGGTGAGAGCGCGGCCGCCACCGCGTACCGCGCCGCGGTCATGGCCGGACTGCCACTGCTCATCGGCTCCCTGCTGCGCACCGCGCGCGACAGCGCCGCACGCGCGCGACACCAAGCCCACGAACTGGCCCAGCGCCGCGAATCCGAGGTGGCCGCCGCGCGGGCGCTGGAACGCACCGCCATCGCACGGGAATTGCACGACCTCATCGCACACCACGTGTCCTCCACCGTGCTGCGGGTCGGCATCGCGCGCCACGCGCTGCCCGACGCCCCACCCGCCGTCCTCGAGGTGCTCGACGATATTCATGCCAGCGGCAGGGAAACGCTGGCGGATCTGCGCAAGCTCGTGACCGTCCTGCGTGATCCGAACGGCGATGACGAATCCTTCCTCGCGCCCGCGGATCTGCCCGACGCCCTCGCCGCCGCCGTGGAACGCGCACGGCGGCTGGGCATTCGGACGCACGCGGAGGTGGACGCCGCGATCACCGACGTGGACGCCCTCACCGGACTGACACTGCTGCGCCTCACCCAGGAGGGATTGGCGAACACCGTGCGGCATGCGGGGCCCGGGGCACGGGCCGCCCTGACGATCGTCCGCCATGATGAGAAGGTGGATTTCACACTGCGCGACCAGGGTTCGGCGGCGCGCACCGGCGACGGTCCGCCCGGCGTCGGCCTGATCGGCCTGCGCGAACGCGTGGAACTGCTCGGCGGGGCGTTCACCGCCGCAGCCGTCACCGGCGGCTGGCGGGTCACCGCGCAGCTGCCCACCCGGTCGCGAGTCGCGCCGTGATCGTCCGGGTACTCGTCGTCGACGATCAGCAGCTGGTCCGCGCCGGACTGCGGATGCTCTGCCAGACCGCCGACGACCTCGAGGTGGTCGCCGAGGCCGCCACCGGAGCCGAGGCCGTGCGGTTGGCCGCGCGGCTCACCCCCGATGTGGTGCTGATGGATCTGCGCATGCCCGGTATGGACGGCATCCGCGCCACCGCGTGCATTCTCGCCGACCGGCCGACCGCCCGCGTGGTCGTGCTGACCACCTTCGACGACGACGATCACCTGTACCCCGCACTCGCCGCCGGAGCCTGCGGTTTCCTGGTGAAGGACGCCTCCCCGGCGGACCTGTTGGCGGGTATCCGCCGCGCCGCGGCGGGCGACCATCCCTTCACACCGGAAGTGCTACGGCGCGTGCTGGATTCGGCGGTGACGGCGCGCACGGAGGCCGATCCCGCCGCACCCGTCGCCGATCTCACCGCCCGCGAGCGGGAGGTGCTCGACCTGGTGGCCGAGGGCCTGTCGAACACCGAGATCGCGAACCGGCTGCACGTCGGCATCACCACCGTCAAAACCCACGTCACCAACCTGATGGCCAAGACCGGCGCCGACAACCGCGTCCGGCTCGCTCTGCTCGGACACGGTCGGCGCTGACGCGCACCTGCCTACTGGTGCAAGGCTTTCGCGGTCGGCGAGTTGGGGGTCGCACCGGGGTCCGGGTAGGTGCGCAGCATTCGATCGGCGGTGCCGGAGGTGGTGACCGTGAACCAGTAGTGCTCGTTCTTGAAGTGGTGCAGGCGGTGGTTGCGGCGGACGGCGCGGTAGAGCCGGCCGCTGGGCTGGTAGTCGGTGTGCACGAGGTAGTGGGTCCACTCGTAGTTGAGGCCGAGCAGAGCGAGCACCACCAGGAAGGTCAGGCCCAGGCCGGGCCGTGGAAAGGCCAGGGCGGCAATGGTGACCAGCACCGGGATGAGCCACAGGAAGGTCTGCCAGGGGATGAAGATCAGCGGGATATCGCGCGGATCGCGGTGGTGCTCCCGGTGTTTGCGCGCCAGCAGCGAATCGACGGTGAGACGGCCGATCCGGCGCGGCCGCCAGTGCAGCACGCAGACGTGGATGAGCCATTCGACGAGCGGGAACAGCGCCAGCATCACCACCGGCACCAGGGCGTCGGTGATCCGCCAGTCCCCCACCGCGATCCGGGCCGCGAGCGCCGTCGCGAACAGGGCCGCGATGATCCACGGCGAGGGCTGCCGCACGAATACCCGGAAGGCGTCGGGCAGGGAGAGTGTAGCGCGGCGGGCGGACGCCGCCTCATCGGCGGCCAGCCGGGCTCGGGCGGCGCGGTCAGGATCGTTCGGGTTCATCGGGCGCCTCCTGTAGACGGCGAATAAGTGTGGCGAATTCCGTTGTCGCCGTGGACAGTAGATCGGTGGCGGCGGTGCGGGCGGCGGTGCTGTCGCGCGCCGCGACGGCATCGGCGATGGCGCGATAGCGATCGACGCGGGTGACCTCGGCGGCCATGAGCACCGCGAGCGCCTCGATGGCGGGCTCGTAGACGGCGCGCAGATTGTTGTAGAGCAGCCGGTAGACGATGGAGTCGGCGGCATCCACCAGGTGATCCCA
>NZ_JASCXP010000311.1:0-8985 GCF_030010695.1 Nocardia sp. CC201C | reverse complement strand
TCGGTCGCTCCACCGCCCGCCGGGCCGGTCGGTCACCCGCCGCAGGGCGCGCATGCTCCACTTCCACCGCCGGCCGGGCAGTACGGACACCAGCCGCAAGACGCGAGTTCGGCGTTCCCGCAATCGCACGATCCCTGGGGTGCGGCCACCGAGCCAGCGGGCTCCGGCCTGCCGCACTACCCGCCCACGACGAACGGCACGCCGCCCCCACGGTCGCGTCGCTGGCTCTGGGTTGCCCTCGCCGCCACCGTCGTCCTCGTCGCTGCCGCCATCTCGACCACGTATGTCCTCACCCGCCCGGAGCCCATCGCCCTGGCCGTCGACGATTGCGTCTCGATACTCGACCAGGACGACCCGGTCGAGTACACCTGTGGGCAGATCAATGCCGCCTACCGCATCGTCGCACGCGAAAGCGTGGTCTATCCGGTGGAATCCGCGTGTATGAAGTACGACGACGCGACCCGTGCCGTTCTCGACGACGCCGACGAGGGCTCCGATCCGGACACCGTCCTGTGCCTGGCTCCCACCCGTGTCAACACGGCCGACCCGGGTGCCATCGAGACCGGCGACTGCGTGAAGGTGACCGACGGCGGTGCGACGGTCACCCGCGTCGCCTGCACACCCGAGTCCGGCGTCGCCGAAGTGCTGGCCATCCGACTGCACACAAGGGTCCCCGTCACCGACCGGGCCTGCCACGATGTCCCCAGTGTCCGCAAGGCGTTCGCCTACTCATCCCTGGGCGGCCGAGCCCTCGTCCTCTGCGTCCGTGCGGCCGACCCCAGCTCGACCGGCAATGCCGAGACCGGCGACTGCGTCAACGAGAACATGACCAGCATTGTCGCGTGCACCCTGCCCGAGGCCGCGGAGCGAGTGCTGACCGTCCGCGTGCAGCACACCGAACCCGCCGCCCCCGAATGCCTCGGCGTCATCGGAGCGACCGGCTTCACCATGAACACCCACGACACCACGGATCTGGTGGTGGCCCTGTGTGTCGGCCCCGTCGACGACGCCGATGTCGGCTACGCCATGGCCGGTGACTGCGTCATCCCGCCGGACGAGGGCAACGACTTCCGGCCGACGAAGGCCGATTGCTCCGACCCGGCCGCTAGCGTCCGCGTGACCTCCCGCCACGACACCGACACCGCCGAATGCCCCGGCGACTACGTGGCCCGCATGACCCGCAAACCAGGCGTCACCAACGGCATGACCCTCTGCTTCACCAGCAACTGACCGCCGCGGAGTCGGCTACCCCGCCGACTCCGCCTGCTCCACCGCCCACGCGCAAATAGCCGCCAACGGCGTCTCCAACGACTTCCCCAGCTCACTCAACGCATACTCCACATGCTGCGGCGCCCGCTCCCGATACACCCGCCGCACCACCAGCCCATCCGCCTCCATCCCCCGCAACGTCTCCGTCAACACCTTCTGCGTCACCCCCGGCAACCGCCGCCGCAACTCCGCATGCCGCCGCGGACCGTCCAACAGGGCGTAGATCACCAGAATCCGCCACTTCGACGCGAGTCGCTCCAACGCCTGCCGGGTAGCGCAGGACTCCTCCAGCACCTCCGGAATCTCCAGCGCCATATGTCCTCCTGGGGTATTCGCGGCGATGCGCACGAATATTCCGGAACTACCGGAGGTATTCGGCCGTGCGTTTGCCGATGGCCGCGCTCAACGCATCCAACTCGGCCAGTACGTCCGTAGCCGCCCAGACGCGGTTGCGCTTGCTCTCCGACAGTACCTCCAGGATCCCCGTATCCGTCAGTCTGCCCAGCGCGCGGTAGGTGCTCGCGGCGGTGGTGCCCGCGATGCGTTGAGCGGTCTCGGCATTGAGAATCGGGGTGTCCAGCAGCGCCGCGATCAGCGTCTCATCGGCGGAGTTCGCCCGTGGCCGTGCGATCGTCCGCCACCGTGCGGGCAACGCCGCCAGGGCACATGCCGATTCCTGCGCCGCTTCGCTGGCATGGATCGCGGCGAGCGACAAATACTCGACGAACGGGTCGACCTGACCCGAACGGAATGCGTTGAGGTATCCGAAGTATCTGCCGGTATTCGCGAGCATCACCGATGCCAGCGGAACCGTCACGCGCTCGGTGAGTCCGCGACGGCGCAGGACCGCGCTGATGAGAGCTCGGCCGATGCGACCATTGCCGTCGGTGAAGGGATGAATCGATTCGAATTGGGCGTGCGCCAGTGCGGCCTGCGCGAGGATCGGCAGATCAGTTCGGTTGGCGAAGGCGATCAGGTCTGCCATCAACTCGGGCACGAGTTCCGGCGGGGGCGGAATGTGTACCGCGTCGGTCGGCGTGTATTCGCTGCCGCCGATCCAATTCTGGACATCGCGCAACCGACCGGAATCCCGGGCCGTGTAGTAGTCGGGTGCCATCAGCAGCCGGTGCGCGGTCAGCAGGTCTTCGACGCCGATGGCCCTCGCGGAGGCGGCATCCACCATGGCGACGAGCGCCTCGACGGCCGCCAGCTGCGCCTTGGCGTCATCGCTCGCCCTGCCACCGGCGACCGCTTTGCCGAAGGCTCGCCATCCAGCGTCGATGTGCTCGATCTTCGACGAGGCCACCGACTCGCTGCGCAGCAGGAAGTCCGCCAGCGGGGCCAGGTGCCGCCCGAATCCGGCCTCGAGCCGCGCGATCGCGATCACGGCCGCCTCGTGAGCGCGGGCGACCGCTCCCACCGGGTCGTACTCCAGCCCGGCGATATGAGGTGGGATCGACACCTCGATACGCTCGAGCGTCCGGTCGGCCCTCGAGCCCTGCCGCTGAGGCGGGTTCCAGGCACGCTCCTCAACCCGATGCGATGGCCAGTCCATGTGGTTGCACTTTCGGTCGGATACTCCAGCAACCAGCTCTTTATTGTACTTTCCTTGAGATAAACGTAGTTAAACTCCGCGTTATTGTACGTTTGAGGTTGATTCGGGCTGCACTCTCGGATCCTGATCTGGACCCGTTGCCTGACGCGATGCTGCTCACAGGTTCGTTCGGCGTGCCTGCTTCTGCCGTAGGGTTGATCGGCTTGTCGACGACGAGGGGGAGTGTTTGATGAACGTGCGTGTTCTCGGGCAGGGCTTGGCCCTGACTGCGGTCGCGGTCGGTCTGATCGCGGCCGGTTGCGCACGCACCATCGATGGCGAGGCGGTGGCGAATGAGACCGACCGCGCCGCCTACGTCTCCTCGGTTTCAAGCTCTGCCGCCGCCGCGACGTCCGCCCGAGCGCACTCTGCCAAGGTCGCCGTCTGCGGGGGCTTCTTCAGGTCCGCGGTCGACGTCAAGTTCAAGCTCAGCGCCTTCAGCCGCGAGCTGGAGGCCCAGCAGGACCGCGAGGCCGCCCGAACCAAGGCCCGCGACGCCGCCACCGCACTGTCTTCCGCCGCCACCACGGTCACCGACGCCCTACGCGATAACCCCTCGATTCCCGCGACCCTCAACTCGGCCATGTCCGAATACGCCAGTGCCGCGAGAGATTTCGCATCCGAGCTGAACAAGCTGGCCGCCGGCTCCACCTCGCCGGAGGTGTTCATTGCCGCGGACGACCGCTATCGGGGGTCTCGCGACGCGGCACTCGACAGTTGCTCGTGAAGGAGCGGAACGTCTGTTTGCTCAGACAGTCTCGGTGACTAGTGCGTCGACAGCGCCGATGACACCATCGTCGGTCCAGGCATCTACATTCCCAATGGGGTGGCGAAATGAGGACATCTCGATGAGAACCCTGTCTCGCGCAGGACTGCTCGCTGTTTTGCTTTCGCTGACTGCGTCGTGTGGGCTGGGGCCGACCCCGAATCAAGAGCGTGCGCGGGAACAAGCGACCCAGGATTGCAGCGCCGGAACGTTCGACTTCACGGCTATGAGCGACAACCAGCCCCTTGGGTCCAGTGACGTGCTCTACCAGAAGATGATCGAGGCAATTGAGAACAAGCAGTCCGTCTCGATGCTGGACCTCACCAATTCGGCGGGCTGGTCCGATGAATGGGACCGTATGGTCGGCGTCTGGGAAGATGCCGAGCGGGACGAATTGAACGCCCGAGCCCAAACGCCGGGCTACTGCTGGAAAGGTCTCCCGTCGAATTCGGGTATATCCGACCGGCCCTCGGACGGGTTCTACCTGTTCATCAAGGACAACGAGCCGGTGCAGTTCGTTCGATACCGTCCTGACGTGTATCCGATCCAACTGCTGCCCGGAGTAGCGGTAACAAAGGAGACGGTGCTGGTCCTGTCGGGCTCGAAGCTCCGGCCTGAGTAGGCGCGCGATCGCTGCGAAGGGGTTCGCGCGGCTGAGAATCCAGTTTGCGCAGTTAGCGGCTTTGCGGCATCGTGTAGGGCTGATGTGCCGGGAGCCTTGTCAACCGTGGTCAGGGAGTCCGCGCCGCCTGTATGGCAAGGCTGAAGGGTGGGACGCCCAATAGGACCGTGAAGCCGCCCGAGCCAAGGCCCGCGATGCCGCCAACGCCTTGACCTCCGCCGCCACCTCGGTCACCGACGCACTGCGCGACAACCCCACGACTCCCGCGACCCTCGACGCGGTTCGTCCGAATATGCCAGTGCTGCAGGAGACTTCGGCTCCGAACTGAACAAGCTGGCCCTCGGCTCCACCTCACCCGAAGTGAATCATCTCCGCGGATGACCGCTACCGCGCGGCCCGCGACCGGCCCTCGACAGCTGTTCGTGAGCGCCGCTCGCCGGCTCAGGCGGTCTCGCTGATCGACGCGCAAGTGGCGGTCGACCACCCCTGTCGGATCTTCCAGTAATCTGATCTCTGCGGCCCGTCGGGCACCGAAGCACCGCTTCGTCGCTGCCCCCACCCGCACGTCGAATTCGCGTGCGCCTGTGGGGATGACGAGTGGCTCTTGTAGCGAACAGTGCCGACCATTTGTGGGGTGAGGCGGCGGCCGGCCGCCTGACGTCGCTGTTGACGGATCAGGCCATGTTCAAGTGGGGGGAGAAGGTCGGGAGTTCCGAACAACGCTCCTGGACCTTCAGTCTCGTGGTGTTGCTGCGCGATCTCGTAGATGCCGGACTGGGCGATGTCGAAGTGCTGCTCGAGCACAAGCTCCCGCACAGTCCCAAGCGCGTGGACGCCGTGCTGTGTGGAGTGCACCCCGGTACCGGGGCTCCGAGCTATGTCCTGGTGGAGCTGAAGCAGTGGTCGAAGGTCGAAGCGTGCGCGGACGACTTGGTGGCTGTCCCGAGGATGAAGAAGCGGCATCTGCATCCGGTGGAGCAGGTGCGCAGATACTGTGAGTACCTGGTGGATTCGACTCCAGCGCTCGCGGATCGCCCGGAAATCGTGCACGGGATCGCGTACCTCCACAATGCCCACACCCGGGACATCCGTTCGCTCGATCAGTATGAGCCGAGCCGGTTCGGGCGGATGTTCACTATGGACGACCGTGCGCAACTGTTCGATTATCTGCAATCCCAGCTGGATATCGACGGCGGTCGTGAGCATGCGCTCAAAGCCGCGGAGGACTTCCTGCATTTCGAGCACGCTCCGACGAAGCCGCTACTCGACCTGGCCGCCAAGGAGATCCAGGAGCGCGAACAGTTCGTGCTGCTCGATGAGCAGTGGATCGCTTCCAAGCTGGTCATGCAGGCCGTCGAGCGGTCGAATGACGATCGCGCGCAGACCGCGGTGATCGTGCTCGGCGGTCCGGGTTCGGGAAAGAGCGTGATCGCGCTCAGCCTGCTCGGTGAGCTGGCCCGACAGGGTCGCCGTGTACACCATGCCACCGGCTCCAGCGCGTTCACCAACACCATGCGAAAGGTCGCGGGCCGCCGAAACCCGCGGGTGCGCAGCCTGTTCAAGTACTTCAACGACTACATCAGCGCTTCTCGAAACCAACTCGACGTGCTGATTTGCGATGAGGCGCATCGTATTCGGGAAACGAGCGTTAGCCGCTACACGCGCGCGGACCTGCGAGCGAAGGCCCGGCGGCAGATCGAGGAACTGCTGGACGTCGCCGCCGTCCCGGTGTTCCTCCTCGACGAGAACCAAGTCGTGCGGCCCGGTGAGATGGGTTCGCTAGAGGAGATCACCACGATCGCACAGGAGGTGGGCTGCCAGGTCGAGGTCGTCCATCTCGAAGGGCAATTCCGCTGCGGTGGTTCGGACACCTTCGACCTCTGGGTGGCGCGACTGCTGGGGCTGCACCCTGAGAAGCCAACCTCCTGGAGCGCGTTGACCGCTGACTCCGATGAGGAGTTCCGAGTAGCCAGCGCGGCCTCCCCACAAGCTCTCGAAGGCTGGTTGTTGCACCAGCGGGACCATCACGGTGGGACCGCTCGGATGGCAGCCGGATTCTGCTGGCCGTGGAGCGGACCGATCGAGACGGAACACGGGAAGCGACTGGTCGACGATGTGGTCATCGACGGATGGAAGCGCCCGTGGAACGCCAAACCAGGCGAACGGGTCCCCGATGCCCCCGAGTCCTACTACTGGGCCTCCGACGATCGAGGCTTCGGCCAGGTCGGCTGCATCTACACCGCTCAGGGCTTCGAATACGACTGGGCGGGAGTCATTTTCGGCCCCGATTTCGTTCGCCGCGACGGCCGATGGGTGGCGTTTAAGGGCGAATCGCACGATCCGGCCGTACGCCGAGCCGAGGCGCGAGACTTCGAGGCGCTGATCCGCAACACCTACAAGGTGCTTCTCACCCGTGGAATGCAGGGTACCTGCGTGTACTCGACCGACCCCGAGACGCAGGCGTTCCTGGAGGAGATGACCAGGTAGCCGTCACAGGTCGGAGTGTTTCACCGCTCGTCCGCGCGTCAGTTCCACGGGGTAGCGCCGTTCGTTGGATTCGAGCTTGTTCTCCGCCGCCGCGATCAGATCGACCCCCAACACATCGGTGAGTCGCAACAGGTAGATGAAGACATCAGCCATCTCTTCCTCGACCCTGGCTCGGCCCGTGCCATCCGCCATGATGGCGGCGCTCTCGTCCGGCGTCAGCCACTGGAAGATCTCCGACAGTTCGCCGACCTCGCCGGTCAGCGCCATCACGAGGTTCTTCGGTGTATGGAAGCGCTCCCACTCCCGTTGGGCGGCGAACTCCGAGATCAGCGATTGCAGGCGTTCGATCGGCATGGGACCTGTGTAGCACGCGGCCTCACGCGCCTCGGTGCCACCGGGTGGGCTCCGACAGCACGGTGCGCGCGTCAGCCGGTGCGGACAGGCGGGCGGCGACGGTCGCCTCGGCCAGGTGTTCCGGCAGCAGCGCGGAGAACTTCAATCCGGCGGTTGCACGGGGATCGGTTCTCGGCAGGGGCATCCGGTCATCGCGTGCGGAACGCAGTGCCGCACCCCAGATCTGGGGTGTGAGATCAGCGCGCAGCCGAATGGTGAGATCGGTGGGACGCTGATCAGGGTCGGTCACCGACGCCAATGCTGCCGCGAGGGTGGCGTTGGCCCGGTAGCCGGCCCACGTCCACCAGACCACGGAGTCGGTGCCGCGGCTGATGACGGTGGCGTCACCGGCGACCGTGTGCGAGCGTTCGGCACGTTGTTCGGCCAGCGCGGACCGCGCCCGCCGGGTCAGTGTCACACCGGGGTCGATACCCAGCAGGACGGCGCGCATCGCCCGGGTCAGCGGGAAGGATTGGCCGCGTACACCCATCGTGGACCATTTCGCGACTCCGCCGCCCTCAGCGGGTTCCACGAAGGCCCGTCGTCGCTGCCAATCGATGTACGTCACGCGCCAGCTGCGCCCGGCGAGCAGCAGTAACCGCGGTCCGGGCCGGTCGTCGGTGAGCACCGAGACATCGGTGTGGCCGATCTCGTGCCGTCCGGCGAGCACGGTGAATTGCGGTGGCGCGGTGAACGATGCCGTGAGATCGAGGAAGTTCCTGCGGCCGAACCGCTTCTCGGCCTCCGGCCCGATGAACAGCAGACCCTGATCCCGGTTCAGGAATCCGGATTCGATCAGATGCCGGAGCACCGGTTCGGCCGACTGATCGAATGGCGGCAGACTATTCCACTCCCGCTGCCAGAGCCGGTCGCCCACCGTGGCGTGCTGCAGGGTCACCGCCAGCAGTTGCTGGGCGACCAGGTGCCGCGGCTCGGGCGGTGCGGTGACGGGTTCGACCCAACCACGGCCCCACAGCAGCAGCAGGCCCGCCGCCCGTAGCAGCCCGTCCGCGCTGGTGGCGAGGAACAGGCAGTTGCGGACGCTGCCGGACCGCCTGCCGGTGCGGCCGATGCGCTGCAGGAAGGAGGCGACGGTGCCGGGAGCGTCGATCTGGATGACCCGGTCGAGGTCGCCGACATCGATGCCGAGCTCGAGTGTCGATGTCGACACGATGACGCAGTCGCGGGCCTCGGCGAAAGCCTGTTCGGCGCGGGCTCGTTCGTCGGCGGACAGCGATGCGTGAGAGAGGAACACAGTGACCTCACGCGCACGCAGGGCCGATCCGAGTTCCTCCACCTGTCGGCGTGAGTCACAGAACACCAGCCGCTTCTCACCTCGGTGCAGCGCTGCGATGATCTTCGCGGCATTGTCGAGCGAGCCCACATAGTCGAGCTCCACCTCGCCCGGCGGACGCGGGTGGTCGGGGCCGGCCGACGAGAGCAGCCGCGGATCGAACGACGGGTCCGCACCGGGCTGCGGAAGGTCGGGGGCGATTACCGTTCCCCGGCGCTTCCCGGCCCCGGAACCCTGTAACCAGGTGAGTAATTCGCCCGGATTGCCGACGGTCGCGGACAAACCCACGCGCTGAATCGGCCGCCCGGTCACCCGCTGCAGCCGTTCGAGCACCGCGAGCAGATGCCAGCCGCGGTCGTCACCGGCGAAGGCGTGCACCTCGTCGATGACCACCGCGCGGATGTTTCCCAGCAGCTCGTCGTGATCGGTCTTGGTTCCGATCAGCATGGCTTCCAGCGATTCCGGTGTGGTGAGCAGGACGTCGGGCGGGTCGCGGCGGATTCGGTTGCGGTGGGCGTCGGTGGTGTCGCCGTGCCAGAGGGCGGCGCGGCGGCCCAGCC
>NZ_JASCXP010000310.1:0-9013 GCF_030010695.1 Nocardia sp. CC201C | reverse complement strand
GCGGATGGTGGCGCGCACGGTCGCTCCGCGCGGACGGCGGCGGGGCGTAGCCGCGGCACCGGCGGATACGGATGCCTCGATCGGGTGGCGATGGAGGTGTAGCCGCGCCGTGGTGGCGTGCACGGATGCCCCCACCGTGTGGCGGCAGATCGCGCACAGCGGTGGCTCACTGCCGCCCGGCGGGCTCCAACGACCGTGTCTTCGGTTTCGCGTGCTACCCGCTGCCGCGGTGCGAGCGCATGCGCTGGGCAGCCGCGTGCTCACGCCCGCTGCCGTGCCACCAGGAGATGGAACGGCACCGGGCCGCCCGGGAGTGGCTTGTCCTCGACGTCGAATCCCGCTCGTCCCAGCGCGGCCTGGATATCCGCCACGGGGCGCAGTCGGAACCCATACGGCGTGAAGGGCATCTTCGCCATGGCGTCCGGGTCGCCGACGCCGATGACCAGGCGGCCCTTCGGGCGCAGCACCCGGGCCAGTTCGGCGCAGGCGCGGTCCAGGTCCGCGACGAAGTAGAGGGTGTTCACGGTGATGGCGGCGTCGAGGCTGTCGGCGTCGAAGGGCAGGTCGTCCAGGGAGCCCGCGAGCAGGCGCAGCCGACCGGCTCCGATCTCGGCGGTATGGCGGGATGTGGCGCGTGTCAGCATGTCGGTGGAGATCTCGACGCCGTACACCACCCCGTCGGCCCCGGCGCGCTCGAGCAGCAGCGGCAGTCCGACGCCGCCGCCGAAGCCGATATCGGCCGCGACCTCGCCCGCCGCCACCTCGGCGGCATCGACCGCCGCGGCGATCGCGGCCCGGTTACCGCGGTTCAGCATGAGAGCCACGACTCTTCCGAGGGGGCCGCTGGGATGGCCGAGCTGTCCGGCCACGATCGACATCAGTCGTCCGGCAAGTGAATTCATGCTCAGGCAGCCTATGCGGCGCGGCCGGTCCCGTCATCGGCGGTGCGCGCGCATATGCGCATACGACCGCAGCCGGTGCGCGTGCTGTGGGCAGGGCGGCCGGGGCCGCGCACGGGACGATTAACGGCATGTCGGCGCGGGAACGCGGCGTGGCGTCCTACAGCGGGTGCACGAAGTCGGCCGCGGACCGGGCGGCGGAGGCCGGTGCAGTAGTTTGAGGGCATGGGGCGAACTCTCCTGGTTACCAATGATTTCCCGCCGCGGCCGGGCGGCATCCAGTCGTACCTGCACGCACTCGCCCTACAGCTGCCCGCGGACGAACTGGTGGTGTACGCGCCGCGCTGGCGGGGCGACAGCCACTGGAAATTCGACGCGCAGCAGCCGTTCCAGGTGGTGCGGCATCCGACCACACTCATGCTGCCCACCCCGCTGGTGCTGCGGCGCACCCGCAAACTGCTGCGCGACGAGCAGTGCGACAGCGTGTGGTTCGGTGCGGCCGCGCCGCTGGCGCTGCTCTCGCCCCTGCTGCGCCGGTCGGGAGCCGAACGCATCGTGGCCTCGACGCACGGGCACGAGGTGGGCTGGTCGATGCTGCCCGGTTCACGGCAGGCGCTGCGGGTGATCGGCGATCACACCGATGTGGTCACCTACGTCAGCAAATACACGCGGCGTCGGTTCGCTGCGGCCTTCGGGGCGCAGTCGGCGCTGGAGTATCTGCCCCCCGCCGTGGATTCGGAGACCTTCGCACCCGATCCGGCGGCACGGGCCGAACTGCGCGCCCGCTACGGCCTGGGCGACCGGCCGACCATTCTGTGCCTGTCCCGGTTGGTCCCGCGCAAGGGTCAGGACGTGCTCATCCTGGCCATGCGCTGGATCAAGGAGCGGATCGACGGTGCGGTGCTGGTCATCGCGGGCAGCGGGCCGTACGAGCAGAAACTGCGAGGGCTCGCGCAGGCCATGGGCGTGGCCGACGACGTGGTCTTCACCGGTCGCGTGCCCGCGGCCGAACTGGCCGCCCACCACACCATCGGCGATGTCTTCGCCATGCCCTGCCGCACCCGCGGTTTCGGTCTGGACGTGGAAGGGCTGGGCATCGTCTTCCTGGAGGCGTCCGCGTCCGGGGTGCCGGTGGTGGCGGGCGATTCGGGCGGTGCGCCGGAAACGGTGCGGGAGGGCGAGACCGGCAAGGTCGTCAAGGGCGGCGACCCGATCGCCGTCGCCGATGCCATCGTCGAGATCCTCTCCGACCGCGATGCCGCCGCCGCCATGGGCGCCGCCGGCCGCGCCTGGGTGCAACGCCAGTGGCGCTGGGACGCCATGGGCGCCCGCCTGCGCCGCCTCCTCGATCCCGCACCGCACCCCGTCCGCCCCGGCCCCACGCTCGACTGATCCCGGATCTGAGCCGAACGAAGGCGGGCAGAACCCCGGCAGGTAGCCAACCCCGGCAGGTAGCCGAGAGCTGCGTCCCCCCCGGCCTGATGTCGCGAGGCTCGCGTCCGCCGGTCGGTTACCGCGAGGCTCGCATCCCCCCGCCGGATACCGCGAGGGTCGCGACCTGTTCGGACGTACCCGAACTCGCGGCGTGGCCCGGTTCTGGCAGCCCGACAGTTCGCAGGGCCCCGACAGCCGGAGCGGAACGGCGGCCGTCGAGCCCGGTCCGCTAGGCTCAGCCGGGTGAGCAGTATCCAGGTTGCCGACCAGACGTTCGTCGCCGCGCCCGGGGCGGCGGTGGGCGAACTGCTGGCCGATCGCGCCCGCTGGCGCCACTGGTGGCCCGACCTCACACTCGACGTGCGAGAAGATCGGGGCGAGAAGGGGATTCGCTGGACCGTCAAGGGACCGCTGACCGGCACCATGGAGGTGTGGTTGGAGGAGATGCTCGACGGCGTCATCCTGCACTACTTCCTGCACGCCGAACCGCCGGGCGCGGACGGCTTGTCGGCGCGTGAACTGATGGCCCGCAATCGGGCGCGCCGGGTCGCCGGGAAACGGATGGCCTTCGAGATCAAGGCGCGACTGGAGGCCGGACGACCGGCCGGCGTCGCTCCCGCGCCCCGCTGAGCACCGTCGCCACCACCGTTGTCGCTGGAAAGGAAGCGTTGCCCGATATGGCCGACCGGACGCAGAGGTCGATCGTCATCGACGCCCCGTCGGATCGGGTGATGGCCGTCATCGCCGACCTGGAGTCCTATCCGGAATGGGTGGCTGCGGCGCATGCGGTCGACATCCTGGAGAAGGGCTCCGACGGCCGTGCCCGCACCGCCCGCTTCGTGCTGGACGCGGGCGTCGTGAAGGACACCTACACCCTCGCCTACCGCTGGCGGCCGGACGGCAAGGCGGTGAGCTGGACGCTGGTGCGCGGTGACCTGCAGAAAGCGCAGGACGGCAGCTACGAGCTGATAGATCTGCCCGACGGCGGTACCCAGGTGGTGTACGAGCTGACGGTGGACCTGAACATCCCGATGATCGGCATGTTCAAACGCAAGGCCGAGAAGGTCATCACCGATACGGCATTGAAGGAACTCAAGAAACGGGTCGAAGGCTGACCGCGAGCAGGACCAAGCCGCAACCATCAACCACCCGGGTGGAACTGTTCGTCGGCAAGGGCGGGGTGGGCAAGACGACGCTGGCCTGCGCGACCGCCATGGCGTACGCGCGGGCCGGGCAGCGCGTGCTGCTCGCCTCCCTGGACCAGGCGCATTCGCTCGCTGACGCGTTGGGGGTGCGCATCGCGCACGATCCCGGCACGGTGCCGGGTGTGCAGGCGGTGCGACCGGGCCTCGATGTGATCGAGGTGGATTCCCTTGCGCTGCTGGAGGATCGGTTCCGTGAGGTGCTGCGGATGCTGTCCGGCGCGGGACACGATCACGGTATCGACATCGGTGCGCTGGACCCCGCCGAGCTGACCGGACTGCCCGGCGTGCAGGAACTGCTGGCGCTGCTGGAGATCGCGCAGTTCGTGGCGGACGAGGACTGGGATGTGGTCGTGGTGGATTGCCCGCCGTCGGCCGATATGTTGCGCATCGTCACCGCACCCGACACGCTCCTCGGCTATCTGGAACGGGTCTGGCCCGCGCACACCCGGACGTTGAGCGCCATCGGCGCGGATCTGCGACGCGCGGTGCTGGCCACCACGGTGGAGCGGATCGCCGCCGCGGTGTCGGGTGTGCGTGATCTGCTCGCCGATCGCACCCGCACCGGGACGCGCCTGGTGACCGCCGCCGAGCGGGTGGCGGTCGCGGAATCGACGCGGGTGCGCTCGGCCGCGGTGCTGCTCGGCCTGCGGCTGGACGCGATCCTGGTGAACAAGGTGCTGCCGCCCATGCCGCCCGTCGAAACCCGCGAGCTGCCCGATGCGGGTTCGCCCGCCGGTCCGGCACACCCCGCGGTGCAGTGGTATTTCAACCGCCGTGCCGAGCAGTTGGAGGTGGTCGCGGAGTTGCGGCGGCGCGTGGCCCCGACGCCGGTCGTGGTGGTGGGGCATACCGGTGCCGAACCGGTGGGCCTCTCGGCGCTGTCGGCGATGTCCTTCGATGTCGATGCGAGTGGCGGCTGGGTCGGATCCGAACCGGTCCCTATGCTGGGATCGGAAGTTGACGGTGTGCCCGCTGTCACCGGCGAGCCCACGGTGCGGCTGGAATCGGGGGCCGGCGTGCGGTCGGTGTACGCGATGCGCATGCACCTACCCGTGGTCGATCCGTCGACCCTGCGCCTGGGACGAGTGGAGGACGATTTGATCGTGGGAGCGGACGGGGTCCGGCGCCGCCTGCGCCTTGCCCCGGTGTTGCGGCGGTGCACGGTCGAGAATGCCGAACTCGATGGCGAACACCTCATCGTCCGATTCCGACCCGACCCTCAGGTATGGCCGATATGAGCGACCAGCACACCCGTGACCACCACGGCGCGAGCGAGGAGAACCTCGCCGAATTCGCCGCCGAACTCCGCCTGCTGGCCGAGGCCGTCCTGGAGCGCGTCGAACCCGTACTCCGTAAGACCGCCGCCGACGGCCGCGCCGAATGGTCCAGTTGCGCCTGGTGCCCCGTCTGCGCCGCCGCGGCCCTGCTGCGCGGCGAACACCACGATGTGGTGGCCGCCATCGCCGACCACGGCACCGCCCTGGTGACGGTGCTGCGCGAAGCCCTCGCGGGAGTGCCGGTGGAGCCGATCATTCCGCCCGAGGTGGATCCGGATTCGCCCGAATATGCTGGGGCGCATCGACATTCGTGGAGTGAGCGCGGTGCCGGGCCGGAGGGTGGCGCGGAGTACACGGGTCATCCGGGCGCGGCCCCCGGGGCCTGGACCGAGGGCATGGCCGGCGCTCCCGGCGCGGATCCTGGTGCGCCGGAACCGGATTCCGCGAGCCGCTCCGATGCGGCGGCCGGTCGTGATGCGGCGGCCGGCGCTGATGCCGCGACGAGCTCTGACGGCGCGACCGACTCTGGGGCGGCGACCGGTCCAGCGCGCGGCGGCTTCTGGAGCACGGTCGCCGCGAATCTCCGCTCGCCGGGCCGAGGTTCGACGCGCGGCGACGCCGCGTCCGGTGGTGATGCTGTGTCGGGTCGCGGTGCTGCGTCCGGTGGTGATGCTGCGTCGGGTCGCGGTGCTGCGTCCGGTGGTGATGCTGCGTCGGCTGGCGGTGCTGCCTCGGGTGGTGACGCCGCGTCGGGTGGTGAGCGCACCGGCGGGAACCCGGTCGGTCCCACCGCCAGCGCCGGTTCGGGCGGGTATGGCAACGCGCCCGGATTCGGGGGTGCCGCGGGCGCCGATCCGTCGGCCACCGATCGGCAGCATTCCTACGACGAGACCGCGCAACGGATCCCAACCTCCAGTCGCACAGACTGGTTCACGGCGGCCGCGGGTCCGAGCGGCGGCGGTCCGACCGCATCGCCGGGCGGTGTGGGCTCGTCGACCGAACCCGCACGCCCGTTCGCCGAGCCGACGCGTCCGGAACCCGCCACCGACGGCTCGCGCGGTGCCGACCTCGGGGCGCAACGCACGGGATACGCTGCGCCGCCGGTCTCTTCCGCCGGATTCGAGATGCCAGGCACCGGCAGGATATCGGGTTCCGCCGGGGACGACAGGTCGGCACCACGTCCTCCGAACGACAACGGCGGCGGCCGGAGCGCCGCCCCCGGCGCACCGCGCGTCCAGTGGCAGCCGGGCGATCCGAGTGCGGCTCCCGGACCGGGCCATTCGCCTACCGGCGCGGAGCAGGCGGCAAGCGCGGCAGGCCCGGTCTTCGGGCAGGCCGGCGGTCATCGCGGGACGGGGCGGACCGGCGGTCCCCAGATCACTGGGCAGGCCGGCGGCAATACCGGCGGGCCGGACGTTGTGCGCGGGAGTGCGGCCGGTGACGGTGGTCGTGGCGCTGTGCGCGGGAGTGCGGCCGGTGACGGTGGTCGTGGCGCTGTGCGCGGGCGCGGTGGTGATACCGCGGTGGCCGGTGGCCCGCGTGGTGAGACCGGCCGGGACGCACGGCGATCCGCCGGTGAATCCGGGCGCGAAGGCGTGGGGCGCGGGCAGGAGTCGGGGGGCCGCGGGCAGGAGTCGGGGGGCCGCGGGCAGGAGTCGGGGGGCCGCGGGCAGGTGTCGGGGAGCGGTGTGCCGTCGGCAGGCCGTGGTGGAGCGGGCGCGGGGCGCGGGGTACGGGGCACCGGACGTGAAGGGACGGCGCGGTCCGGCTATGTTCCTATCTCCGTGACCATCAAGCCCCCTACAACATGACGGCCGCCATGGGGCAGCCGCTGACCGTCGGCGTAGATGTCGGCGGAACGAATATTCGCGCGTCCGTGGTGGACGGCGCGGGCGAGGTGCTGGATACCGTGACCGCGCCGACGCCGCAGTCGGCGCGGGCGCTGGAGGACGGGCTGGCGCGGGCGGTCCGGGAACTGTGCGCGCGCCATCGGATCGGCGCGGTCGGGCTCGCGGTGGCCGGATTCGTGGACGAGGACCGGGCCACGGTGCGGTTCGCCCCCCATCTGCCGTGGGAGGACGCGCCCGTCGCCACCCGGCTCACCGAACGGCTCGGCCTGCCCGTGATCCTGGAACACGACGCCAACTCCGCCATGTGGGCCGAGTACCGGTTCGGCGCGGCCGCGGGCGGCCACAATGTGGTGCTGGTGGCGATCGGAACCGGGATAGGAGCCGCGCTGCTGGTCGGCGGCCAGCTGTATCGCGGAAGCTACGGTGTCGCACCGGAACTCGGCCACATCCAGGTGGTGCCCAACGGCCGCGCCTGCGCCTGCGGCAAACGCGGCTGCTGGGAACGGTATTGCAGCGGCACCGCACTGGTGGACACGGCGCTGGAGCTGCTGGCCACCGATCCGCAGCGTTCCACCCTGCTGGCCCGCGAGGTGCACCGCGATCCCGATTCGCTGACCGGCCGCCGGGTGGCGGGCGCGGCGCAGGACGGCGATCCGGTGGCCCTCGACGTGATGGCGGACTTCGCGCGCTGGCTCGGCCTCGGACTGGCCGCCGTCAGCGATATCTTCGACCCGGACCTCATCGTCATCGCGGGCGGCGTGAGCACCTCGGCCCCGCTGTTCCTCGACGATGCCCGCGACCACTACGCCCAGTCCATCACCGGCGCGAAGCACCGGCGGCTGGCCCGCATCCGCACCGCGCAGCTCGGGGAGGCGGCGGGCATGATCGGCGCGGCCGAACTCGCCCGCGCGGCCCTGGTGGCGAACCCGGACGCGGTGTCGGCGGGCAACCCGCCCTGCTGACCCACCGCGTCCCGGACGGATCGGTGCCCGCCGGACCACGCTGTGTTTGCGAGACCGAGCTGTGTTTGCGAGACCGAGCTGTGTTTGCGAGACCACGCTGTGTTTGCGAGACCGAGCCGTGCTCGCGAGACCACGCTGCGTTCGCGAGACCGAGCCGTGCTCGCGAGACCACGCTGCGTTCGCGAGACCGAGCTGTGTTCGCGAGACCGAGCTGTGTTCGCGAGACCGAGCCGTGCTCGCGAGACCAAGCTGCGTTCGCGAGACTGAGCTGTGTTCTCGTGGACCAGGCTGTGCTCGCGGGAGTGGGCGTGTCCGCCGGATCCGGCTGTTTCCGTCGGCCGGTTGTGTCCGTGGTGTGGGTTCGTGTCCGGCTGGTTGTTCGTTGTTCTCGGACGAGGCTTCTCGGACAGGGTGCGCTCGTGGGCCGGTGCCTGTGTCGGACGCATACGGTTGCCGTCGGACGCATACCGCCGGCGCGGCGGGGTATGCCGAAGGCGTTGCGGGCCGCGGCGTCTCGCCCAGGCCGCGACGGTGGCTTCGAATCGCGGGCCGCTGCCAGCAGGTTCGGTGTGTGCCAACCGTGTGAAAACTGCCGCCGGGGTTGGTTACGCCGAGGTCCCGGCGGTAGAGTCGGCAGCTGACGGTGGTGCCCGCAATGAGGCCGGTCCCGATCAGGAAAATCAGGGGAAAGGACGCGATGTTCTACTGGCTGCTGAAGTTCGTGTTGGTGGGACCGCTCATGCATCTCGTCAACCGACCCGAGGTCGAGGGAGTGGAGCACATCCCGACCAAGGGCGCGGCGATTCTGGCCGGTAACCACCTGTCGTTCACCGACTGGCTGTTCACCCCGCTCATGAGCCCCCGACGCATCACCTATCTGGCCAAGGCCGAGTACTTCACCACTCCCGGCATCAAGGGCCGTTTGCAGAAGTTCTTCTTCTCCGGCACCGGCCAGTACCCCATCGACCGCAGCGGTGCCGACGCCGCCGAATCGGCCCTCAACACCGCGCGCAAGCTGCTGGCGGAGGGCCGCCTGGTCGGCCTGTACCCGGAGGGCACCCGCTCCCCGGACGGCCGCCTCTACAAAGGCAAGACCGGGGTGGCACGCCTCGCCCTGGAGACCGGTGTCCCGGTGATCCCGGTGGCCCTGATCGGCACCGACGAGGTGTGCCCACCCGGTCCGTTCCGCTGGCGCAAGAAGAAGGTCATCGTGAAGTTCGGTGCGCCCATCGACTTCTCCCGCTACGAGGGCATGGGCGGCAACCGCTTCGTGGAGCGCGCCGTCACCGACGAGATCATGTACGAGCTCATGCGGATGTCGGGGCAGGAATACGTGGACGTGTACGCGGCCAGCCTGAAGAAGGGTGTGCCCACCGGTTCGCGGCC
>NZ_JASCXP010000309.1:0-9013 GCF_030010695.1 Nocardia sp. CC201C | reverse complement strand
CTGGGCATCGTGCCGGTCGTCATCGGGCTGGCCGGTCGGGTCATGGCGGGCGGACTGCTGTGAACACCACGACTGTGCCGGTGCGGATTCGCCGCACCGGACCGAGGAGAGGAACACCGCATGCGATCCACGGTTCGAAACATGACTCTGCGCTTGCGAACTCGCCTACTGCTGGCGGCGATGGCCGAGAACGGGATGAGCACCGCCGAGTACGCCATCGGAACGATCGCCGCGGCCGCGTTCGGGGCCGTGCTCTACGCGGTGGTCACCGGCGACAGCATCGTCAACGCGCTCACCCGGATCATCGACAAGGCGTTGAAGACCTCGGTCGGTTGACGAGATCGCGGGCGTCCTCGGGGGTTTCGCGTCCGAATCCCCGCGGATGCCGCGCCGACGCCGGGATGGCGACGATCGAAGCGGCGCTCGCGCTGGCGACGATCCTGCTGGGCATGGCGCTGTGCATCGGTGCGCTGCTGGCCGCCTCGGCCCAGGTGCGCTGTGTGGACGCCGCGCGCGAGGCGGCCCGCCTCACCGCCCGGGGTGCGGGGTCCGAGGCCGTCCCGACCGCCCGGCGCGTGGCCCCGCCGGGAGCCGACATCACCGTGCGCGTGGACGCGGACCTGATCGTCGCGACGGTGACCACCCACCTGCCGCTGCTACCCGGCCTCGAACTGCGCGCCACGGCGGTGGCTGTCAGCGAGCCGGGAGTTCGGTCATGAGCGAGGTATCGCCCGCCCGACTTCGGGCCGATGCGGGCTCGGCCACGGTCACCGCCGCCTGGGCATTGGCTGCGCTGCTGACCGTGACGCTGCTGCTCGCGCAGCTCGGTGTGGCCGTGGTGGCGCGACATCAGGCCCAATCGGCGGCGGACCTGGCCGCACTGGCCGCGGCGGGCGGGCTGGACCGTGGCACGGACGCGGGCTGTGCCGAGGCGAACCGAGTCGGGCAGCGCATGGGGGTACGGATTCGGGGGTGTGTGGTCGCGGGCTGGGATGTGACGGTCACCGTGGAGTCGGGGATAACCCTCGGCCCGCTGGGTACGCGGGTGGTGCGGGCCTCGGCTCGTGCGGGTCCGGTCGTGGACCCGGGTTAGCTCGGCGACCGCCCGGCGGTCGCAATACCGGGAGGTTGGTCTACAAATACCGAACGGTTGGTGATGGAAAATTGATGATCACCATCACATCCGGCGCTGTTGTGCGCGACACAAGCTCATGATCAATCTCTAATTCCGGTCCGGCCGTGCCGTTCATTAATGCTGGAAATGATCAGAACGCATTACATGCGCAAACCGCGATTCGAATAAATGCACAGGTGAATACCCGTCTACATTCGAGACCGAGAGCAACGGGTCAGTTAACAGGATCGCATCCCTTTTTATTCACATGTGGGCTGCGCTGTGCATGACTCGCGGCGAACCGTCCGGATCGTCCGCCCCGGCCCCGACTCGCCGCCACGACACGCCGAGGCGCGCAGGTGGCGAAACGATCTCACCCCGACGACGGCCGTGTCACGATTCGGCGTGACCGTCGTCACCATCGCGCAGCTGTGCCAGCACCGCCGCCAACAGCCGCTCGGCCCCCGCCTTGTCCAGCGGGTTGTTGCCGTTTCCGCACTTCGGAGACTGAACGCAAGACGGGCATCCGCTCGCGCATCCGCAGGACCGGATGACCTCCAGCGTCGCCGTCAGCCAGTACCGCAGCCGCGCGAACCCGCGCTCGGCGAAGCCCGCCCCACCCGGGTGACCGTCGTAGACGAAGACCGTCGGCAGTCCGGTATCGGGATGCTCCGCGGTCGACACGCCGCCGATATCCCACCTGTCGCACGTCGCGACCAGCGGCAGCATGCCGATCGCCGCATGTTCGGCGGCATGCAGCGCCCCCGCGACACGCCCGGCGTCGATCCCAGCGCGTTCCAGTAGTTCCGGGGTGACCGTGTAGAGCACCGCCCGTGTCGGCAGCGGCTGCGCGGGCATGTCCAGCGGCACCATGTCGAGCACCTCGCCGCTGGGCAGCCGCCGCAGATAGCCCACCACCTGCCGGGTGACCAGCACGCGTGCCAGCGCGGCCGTCACCGAACCGTGAATCCGCTGGTCGTCGACCGCTTCGACCTCGACGGTCGTGACCGCGCGGGCACTGGTGGTCCAACTCGGCGTCTCGGCGTGCACCAGTGCCACCCCGCCGTCGAGATCCAGTTCGTCCACCACGTAGCTCTCGCCCTGGTGCAGGTGAACGGCCCCTTCGTGCAGGGTGGCGGGGGCGCGCCCGGCATCGGTGGTGCCGAGCAGCCGCCCGCTCTCCCCGTCCACGACCGCCACCGTGGTGCCGATACCGCCCCGGACGTCGACCGCGTCGTGCGGATGCGCGTCGGCGGTCACGAACCAGCGTGCGCCGCCGTCGCGCGCCGCCCGGGCGCGCCGCCGGATCAGCCCCTGTTCGGCCAGGTCGGACAGCAGTTCCCAGGCGTCGAAGGCGTGGACTTCCGCATCGCTGAGCGGCTGTTCCATGGCCGCGCACAGCAGATGCGGCCCGAGTACGTAGGGATTGTGCGGGTCGGTGATGGTGGCCTCGATGGGCTTGCCCAGCAGCGCCTCGGGATTGTGGACCAGATACGTGTCGAGGGGGTCGTCCCGGGCGATGAGCAGCACCAATGCCCCCTGTGTGCGTCGTCCCGCCCGCCCGGCCTGCTGCCAGAAGGAGGCCACCGTGCCCGGATAGCCGGTGACCACCACGGCGTCCAGCCCGGCGATGTCGACGCCCAGTTCCAGGGCATTGGTGGTCGCCACGCCGAGTAGCGAGCCGTCGGAGAGGGCGGCCTCCAGTGCCCGCCGGTCCTCGGCCAGGTATCCGGCCCGATAGGCGGCGACACGCGAGGTGAGCTGGGGATCGACCTCCGAGAGCAGGTGCCGGGCGTCCATGGCGACCAGTTCCGCGGACCGCCGCGACCGCACGAAGGCGAGCGTGCTCGCCCCCTCGGCCACGAGTTCGGCCATCACCCGCGCCGCCTCCGCACCCGCCGAGCGGCGCACCGCGGCCCCGTTCTCCCCGGTCACGCCCTCGAGCAGCGGTGGCTCCCACAGCGCCACGGTGCGGGCGCCCTGCGGCGAGCCGTCCGCGGTGACCGCCGTGCACGGTGCGCCGATCAGCCGCTCCGCCGTCGCGGCCGGCTCCGCGGCGGTGGCCGAGCACAGGATGAAGACCGGATCGGACCCGTACCGCTGGGCGAGTCGCCGCAGCCGCCGCAGCACCAGCGCCACGTGGGAACCGAATACGCCCCGGTAGGTGTGGCATTCATCGATCACCACGTACCGCAGATTGCGCAGCAGCCGGGCCCAGCGCTGATGTCCGCGCAGGATGCCGACGTGCAGCATGTCGGGATTGGTGAAGACCCAGCGGCTGTGCGCCCGCACCCACTGTCGGATCTCGCTCGGCGTGTCGCCGTCGTAGGAGGCGGGGTGGATGTGACGGAGCGGACCGTCGGTCAACTCGGTGGCACAGCGCAGTTGATCGGCTCCGAGCGCCTTGGTGGGGGACAGGTACAGGGCCGTCGCCTTGGGGTCCGCGTGCAGCGCGGTCAGGACGGGCAGCTGGTATCCGACCGACTTGCCGGAGGCGGTGCCGGTGCTGACGACCACGTTTCGACCGGAAAAGGCCAGCTCGGCGGTAGCGGCCTGATGGGTCCACGGCGTGTCGACACCGGACGCCTGTAGCGCTTCGACCACGTCCGGCGATGACCATTGCGGCCATTCCGTGACCTGTGCCGCACGGGACGGTAGCTCGCTGATATGGGTGAGTCTGTCGTCACCGTTTTCGAAGCCGATCAGGACACGATTCAGCAACGATCTACCGTAGCTCGTACTGTCGATGTGCACTGCTCGAGCTGCCGGTTTCATCGGACATGCCCCGCGACACGCGGGCGGGGTGCGAACGGTGTGTACGTCTGTGGGTCTACCTGCCATTTCACTACAGAGTAGCGACCCGCGTCACAGCCCGTTTGCCGGATGCTCGCTCGGTTATCACGAAGCAAACCTACTTCAAGTACGGATTTGGGCATTATGCCCCTCACCTGCGCATTCGCAAGATCAACTTTTTTGCAAATTGTGGGTAACTCCGCTGTCGAATTCACCGAAGACATGGTTCACTGGTTCCTGGTCGCAAGCTTCTGTGTTCGAGGGACGGATCCAAAGTCCAAACCATCAGCAGGATCGATGTTGCGAACGGTGTGCTTGGTGCTTTCCTGCAGGGGGAACAAGAGTACAGCGCTCGGAACGGACCCGGTGGACGAACCTCGTTGTCCGCCGTTCCGGTATGGAAAGAGAAGGAACAGAATGGCACAGGGAACTGTGAAGTGGTTCAACGCGGAGAAGGGGTTCGGCTTCATCGCGCCCGAGGACGGGTCCGCTGACGTCTTCGTCCACTACTCCGAGATCCAGGGTTCGGGCTTCCGCACCCTCGAGGAGAACCAGAAGGTCGAGTTCGAGGTCGGCCAGGGCACCAAGGGCCCGCAGGCCACTGGTGTTCGCGCGCTCTGATCTGAGCGGGCCTACCCAACAGGTATCCGTCCCCCACCGCCCCCCGGCGGTGGGGGACGACCCATATCCGGACCCATTACACTCGATCACAACCCGGGGCCACATCGCCGCTGCGCCCGAGACGCAGCGCTTCAACACGGTATAAACGTTGCTGGCAGCGATATATGTAGTCGCAGCCGCTTGCCCCAGCCGCGTATCGCGCGCACCAGCGCCACGCGGATCGACAGGAAAGGTGTGTTCGCCGGTGGCAACACGAGACCGCGGTGCAGCGCCGAACTCCAACGCAGCGCCCGACCGGGGGCGCCCCCTGCGTCGTCTCGTGATCGTCGAGTCGCCGACGAAGGCCCGCAAGATCGCCCCCTACCTCGGCCGCAACTATGTCGTGGAGGCGTCGGTCGGTCACATTCGAGACCTGCCGCGCGGCGCGGCGGATGTGCCCGCCAAATACAAAGGACAGGATTGGGCGCGCCTGGGCGTCGACGTCAACAACGACTTCGAGCCCATCTATGTGATCAGCCCGGATAAGAAGGCCAAGGTCAGCGAGCTCAAGAGCCTGCTCGCCGACGCCGACGAGCTCTACCTCGCCACCGACCCCGACCGCGAGGGCGAGGCCATCGCGTGGCATCTGCTGGAAACCCTCAAGCCGAAGGTTCCGGTCCGGCGCATGGTGTTCCACGAGATCACCGAGCCCGCCATCCGCGCGGCCGCCGCCGACACCCGGGATCTGGACCAGGATCTGGTCGACGCGCAGGAGACGCGGCGCATCCTGGACCGCCTCTACGGCTACGAGGTCAGCCCCGTGCTGTGGAAGAAGGTCATGCCGAAGCTGTCGGCGGGCCGGGTGCAGTCGGTGGCGACCCGCGTGATCGTGCAGCGCGAGCGGGAGCGCATGGCGTTCCGCTCCGCGGAGTACTGGGATATCGCGGCCAAACTGGATGCCGGCGGCGAGAGCGAGACCGGGAATCCGCGAGTCTTCGGTGCGCGGTTGGTGAATGTGGACGGAGCGCGGGTGGCGTCCGGCCGCGACTTCGGCCCGGACGGTCTGCTCAAGACCGCCTCCGGGGTGATCGTGCTCGACGCCGATCACGCGCGTCGCCTGGCGGAGGGGTTGCAGGGGGTGGACCTGGCGGTCACCTCCGTCGAGTCCAAGCCCTACACGCGCAAGCCCTACGCGCCGTTCATGACCTCGACCCTGCAGCAGGAGGCGGCGCGCAAGCTGCGCTTCGGCTCCGAGCGCACCATGCGGGTGGCGCAGCGGTTGTACGAGAACGGTTACATCACCTATATGCGTACCGACTCGACGACCTTGTCGGAGTCGGCGATCACCGCGGCGCGGGCGCAGGCCACGCAGTTGTACGGCGCGGAATTCGTGAGTCCTACTCCGCGCCAGTACAACCGGAAGGTCAAGAACGCGCAGGAGGCGCACGAGGCCATCCGCCCGTCGGGCGACACCTTCGCCACGCCGGGGCAGCTGCATTCGCGGCTCGACAATGACGAATTCCGTTTGTACGAACTGATTTGGCAGCGGACCGTGGCCTCGCAGATGGCGGACGCACGCGGTACCACGCTGACGGTCCGCATCACCGGTGTCGCGAATACCGGTGAGGAATGCGTGTTTTCGGCGTCGGGCCGCACCATCACCTTCCCGGGCTTCCTGAAGGCGTATGTCGAGAGCGTTGACGAGGAGGCGGGCGGTCAGTCCGACGACGCCGAGTCGCGGTTGCCCGCGCTGTCCGAGGGGCAGGGCGTCACGGCCGTGGAGCTCAACCCCGACGGGCACACCACCAATCCGCCACCGCGATTCACCGAAGCCTCGCTGATCAAGGCACTCGAAGAGCTCGGCATCGGTCGCCCGTCGACCTATTCGTCGATCATCAAGACCATTCTCGATCGCGGGTACGTGTACAAGCGCGGCAGTGCTCTGGTGCCGTCCTGGGTGGCGTTCGCGGTGGTCGGCCTGTTGGAGGCGTACTTCGGCCGACTGGTCGACTTCGACTTCACCGCGGCCATGGAGGACGATCTCGACGCCATCGCAGGTGGACGGGAGCAGCGCGGAAACTGGTTGTCCAGCTTCTATTTCGGCGGTGATCACGGCGTCGAGGGTTCGGTCGCGCGCAGCGGCGGGCTCAAGAAGATGGTGGGCGAGCAGCTCGACGACATCGACGCGCGACTCATCAACTCCATCAAGCTGTTCAGCGATGCCGAGGGCCGCGACGTGGTGGTCCGGGTCGGCCGGTACGGGCCGTACCTCGAGCGCATGGTCGTCAATCCCGATGACCCGCAAGGGGATCCGGTCTCGCAGCGGGCCAACCTGCCCGACGAACTGCCGCCGGACGAGCTGACCCCCGAGGTCGCGGAGAAGCTGTTCGCCACTCCGCAGGAGGGTCGCCGCCTCGGCAAGGATCCGGAGACCGGGCACGAAATCGTCGCCAAGGAAGGACGTTTCGGACCGTACGTCACCGAGATCCTTCCTGAACCCGAAGCGGATATCGACACCGGCGGCAAGAAGCCCGCCAAAAAGGCGGCCGCGCCGAAGCCGCGCACCGGGTCGCTGTTCAAGTCGATGGATCTGAGCACGATCACGCTCGACGACGCGCTCAAGCTGCTGTCGCTGCCCCGGGTGGTGGGCGTCGATCCGGCCTCCGGCGAGGAGATCACCGCGCAGAACGGGCGCTACGGGCCATACCTGAAGAAGGGCACGGATTCACGGTCGCTGGCGGGTGAGGAGCAGATCTTCACCGTGACGCTGGAGGAGGCGCTGAAGATCTACGCCGAGCCCAAGCGGCGCGGCGGGCAGGCGGCGAGCGCGGCGCCGCTGCGTGAGCTCGGTGTCGATCCGGCGTCGCAGAAGCCCATGGTGATCAAGGACGGTCGGTTCGGACCGTATGTCACCGACGGCGAGACCAATGCCAGCCTGCGCAAGGGCGACGAGGTCGAGTCCATCACCGATGAGCGCGCCTCCGAACTGCTCGCGGATCGGCGGGCGCGCGGGCCGGTGAAGAAGGCCGCGAAGAAGACGGCCAAGAAGGCCGCGGCGAAGAAGACCACCGCCAAGAAGACCACCGCGAAGAAGGCCGCGGCCACGACGGGCGAGGGTGCGGCGGCCAAGAAGACGGCCGCGAAGAAGACCGCCGCCAAGAAGGCTCCGGCGAAGAAGGCGGCGGCTGCCACGAAGTCGTGACCGGTCCGTCCCGACCCCTCGTTTCGGGGGTTCTCGCTGTCGGTTCGTTCCCGTAGCGTGTGAGCACGCCGAAGCGCACCACCGGAAGGACTCTCGATGACCGTCGACCGCGAGCGTGAAGACCTCATCGCCAATCTCGCCGAGCAGCGGCGGCTGTTCGGCATCACCCTGCGCGGTATCGACGACGACCAGGCGCGGCAGCGCACCACGGTCAGCGAGCTCACCCTGGGCGGCCTGCTACATCACCTCGTCGACACCGAACGACATTGGGTCACGGTCGCCGTCGAGCGCGACGAGAACGCGAAATTCGATCTGTCCGACATGGATTCGCGGTACCGGCTGGGGCCGGACGAGACGGTGGCCGGGCTGCTCGCCGAATGGGATGTGGTCGCCCAGCGCACCGAGAAGCTGATTCGCGAGGTGGACAGCTTCGACACCCCGATCCCGATTCCGACCGCGCCCTGGGCGCCGGAGCGGGAGTACTGGCCGGTGCGCAATATCCTGTTCAACATCTTCCGCGAGATCGCCCAGCACAGCGGGCACGCCGACATCATCCGTGAGGCGCTGGACGGGGCGAATACGACGTATCAGCGGGTCTGACCGCCGTCTGCCGCGATGACGGCGAAGGCTGTCGGCACCAGCCGCTAGGGTGTACGACGTGGCGGGTGTCTTCGATCGACTGGTGGGCCAGGATGCGGTCGAGTCCGAGCTGACGGCCGCGGCCGTGGCAGCACGGAACGGGACCGGATCGTCCTCGGCCATGACGCACTCCTGGTTGTTCACCGGGCCCCCCGGTTCGGGCCGGTCGGTGGCGGCCCTGGCGTTCGCGGCCGCCCTGCAATGCACCGATCCGGAGCGTCCCGGCTGCGGGAGGTGCCATGCCTGCACCACAACCATGGCCGGAACCCACGGTGACGTGCGGCGCGTGGTGCCGGAGGGTTTGAGTATCGGCACCAAGGAGATGCGCGCGATCGTGCAGGTCGCCTCGCGGCGGCCGAGTACCGGGCGCTGGCAGGTCGTGGTGGTGGAGGACGCCGACCGCCTGACCGAGGCCGCCGGAAACGTCCTGCTCAAGGTGGTGGAAGAGCCGCCGGAGCGGACCGTCTTCCTGCTCTGCGCGCCCTCGGTGGATCCGGAGGACATCTCGGTGACGCTGCGTTCGCGCTGCCGCCACGTGCATCTGGTCACCCCGTCGGTGGACGCCATCGCCCGGGTCCTGGTGGAACGCGACGGGCTCGATGCCAAGACGGCCGGCTGGGCGGCGTCCATCAGCGGCGGTCACGTGGGCCGGGCACGTCGGCTGG
>NZ_JASCXP010000308.1:0-9024 GCF_030010695.1 Nocardia sp. CC201C | reverse complement strand
AGCCCTGCCGGTACTGCTGCCCGGCGGCCGACCGGTCGCCGATCCGCAGGCCCGACACGAGGTGCGCGACGCCTGGAACATCGACGACCTCCCGGCCGTCCCCGGCCGCGACACCGCCGGAATCCTCGCCGCCGCACCGACACTCGGTGCGCTGGTGGTCGGCGGAGTGGAGGTCGGCGACCTGCCCGATCCGCACGCCGCGCTGGCCGCCATCGACTCCGCCCGCTTCGTGATCAGTCTGGAACTGCGGCACAGCGATATCACCGGCCGCGCCGACGTGGTGTTCCCCGTGGCCTCCGCCATGGAGAAGGCCGGTACCTTCCTCACCTGGGAGGGCCGCCACCGGCCGTTCGAGGCCGCACTGCGCGACGCCACCGTGCGCCGCGAGGCGGCCCCGCTGCCCGAGCACCGGGTGCTGAATGCCATTGCGGCGGAACTGGGTATCGATCTCGGCGTACCCGATGCCGCCCACGCCCGCGCCGAACTCGCCGATCTCGGCATCTGGTCCGGACCGGCCGCCGCGGCCCCCGTGCACCGGCCGCATCCGATACCGCAGCCCTCCTCCGGCACCGCCGTCCTGGCGGGCTGGCGCATGCTCGTCGACCGGGGTCGTCTCCAGGACGGCGAACCCAATCTGGCCGGGACCGCCCGCACCCCCGTGGTGCGCCTGTCCCCGCACACCGCCGCCGAGATCGGTGCCACCACCGGCGATCCGGTCACCGCAGGCACCGACCACGGCCACATCACCCTCCCGCTGGTGATCACCGATATGCCGGATCGCGTGGTGTGGCTGCCCATGAACTCGCCCGGGTCCGATGTGCTCGTGCAGCTCGGCACGACACCCGGCCACCTGGTGCGCATCCGACGGGAGGACCACCGTGAGTGAGCTGAGTTCGATGTGGGCGCTCGCGGGGCCCTCCGTGGTTACGCAAGCTGCCGCCTCCGGGCCTGACGCGAGCCCCCTGGGTGTCTTCGGCCACGACCCCTGGTGGCTGGTGCTGGTCAAATCCCTCGGCATCTTCGTCTTCCTGCTGCTCACCCCCATGCTGGCGGTGTACGCGGAACGAAAGATCGTGGCGTTCATGCAGATGCGCGTCGGCCCCAATCGGGTCGGCCCGCGCGGCACGCTCCAGTCCATCGCCGACGGCGTGAAGATGCTCCTCAAGGAGGACATCATCCCGGCCATCGTGGACAAGCCGATCTTCGTGCTCGCGCCGGTCATCTCGCTGATCCCGGCGGTCATGGCGTTCGCGGTGATCCCGTTCGGGCCCGAGGTCAGCATCTTCGGCGAGACCACGCAGTTGCAGCTCACCGATATGCCGGTGGCGGTGCTCTACGTGCTGGCCATGGCCTCGGTCGGCGTGTACGGAATCGTGTTGGCGGGCTGGGCGTCCGGGTCCACCTACCCGCTGCTGGGCGGGCTGCGCTCCACCGCCCAGGTGATCTCCTACGAGATCGCCATGGCGCTGTGCTTCGCGGCGGTGTTCCTGCTCGCGGGCACCATGTCCACCTCCGGCATCGTGGACGCCCAGTACGGCACCTGGTACGTCTTCCTGCTGCTGCCGTCCTTCCTCATCTACGCGGTCTCCATGGTCGGCGAGACCAACCGCGCGCCCTTCGACCTCCCCGAGGCCGAGGGCGAACTGGTGGGCGGCTTCCACACCGAGTACTCCTCGCTCAAGTTCGCCATGTTCATGATGGCCGAGTACATCAATATGGCGACGGTGTCGGCGCTGGCCACCACGCTGTTCTTCGGCGGCTGGCACGCACCGTTCCCGATCAGCCTGTGGGAGGGCGCGAACTCCGGCTGGTGGCCCATGCTGTGGTTCACCGCCAAGGTGTGGACGTTCCTGTTCGTGTTCATCTGGCTGCGCGGCACCCTGCCGCGACTGCGCTACGACCAGTTCATGAATCTGGGCTGGAAGCTGCTCATCCCGGTGTCGCTGGCCTGGGTCATGTTCGTGGCCACGCTGCGGGTGCTCCAGCTCGAGGGCATGAACGTGCAGACCCCCGGCATGGTCATCGGCGGCATCGTGGTCGCCATCGTGCTCATCGGACTGGTGCTGCGGGCCGGGCACGCGGGCGACGACCGCGCCGCCGCCGCACCCGATCCCGACGCCACCCGCATGTACTCGGACTTCCCGGTGCCGCCCATGCCGACCGATACCGGCGCCCGCGCCGCCAAACCCGGTCTACTGGAACCACTCGCCGGATTCTGGGTCACCTTCTCCACCATGTTCAAGAAGCCGAATACCGAGCTGTACCCGGAAGTGAAGGTGCCCACCGCGCCCCGCTACCACGGACGCCACCAGCTCAACCGGCATCCGGACGGCCTGGAGAAGTGCATCGGCTGCGAACTGTGCGCCTGGGCCTGCCCGGCCGACGCCATCTTCGTGGAGGGCGCGGACAATACCGTGGACGAACGCTTCTCCCCCGGCGAGCGCTACGGCCGCGTGTACCAGATCAACTATCTGCGCTGCATCGGCTGCGGTCTGTGTGTGGAGGCGTGCCCCACCCGGGCGCTCACCATGACCAACGATTACGAGCTCGCCGACGACAATCGCGCCGACCTCATCTTCGAGAAGCAGGATCTGCTCGCCCCGCTGCGACAGGGCATGCTCGCCCCGCCGCACGCCATGTACCCGGGCGCGGACGAGGGCTCCTACTACCGGGGTGAGGTGCCCGGCGCGACAACCGAATCCGAGCCCCGCACGCCCGCGGCGGTCGGCGCGGAAGGAGAGGCGCGATGAGTGCTCTGCTCGCCCAGGCGGAACCGATCATCACCCGCACCACCACCGGTGAGGCCGTGATGTTCTGGATTCTCGCCGTCGTCGCGGTGGCCGGGGCGCTCGGCATGGTGTGCGCCCGCAAGGCGGTGCACTCGGCACTGTGCCTGGCCGCCACCATGATCACCCTGTCGGTGTTCTACATCGCCCAGGACGCGCTGTTCCTGGGCGTGGTGCAGATCGTCGTCTACACCGGTGCGGTCATGATGCTGTTCCTGTTCGTGCTCATGCTGGTCGGCGTGGACTCGGCCGAGTCGCTGCGGGAGACCCTGCGCGGCCACCGGATCGCCGTGATCGTGGTCGGACTCGGGTTCGGGCTGCTGCTCATGGCCGCCATCTCGCGCGGCATGAACGAGACCAGCGTGGCCGCCACCGGACCGGGACTGGGCGGGGACTACACCGTCGCCCAGCTCGCGGAACTGATCTTCGTGCGGTACGTGTGGGCGTTCGAACTCACCGGCGCACTGCTGATCACCGCCACCATCGGTGCGATGGTACTGGCGCACCGCGAGAAGTTCGGGCCGCGCACCGATCAGCGCGAACTGTCCAAGCAGCGATTCCGGGACGGCACGCGGGTCACGCCGCTGCCCACGCCCGGTGTGTACGCCCGCCACAACGCCGTCGACACCCCGGCCCGGCTGCCCGACGGCTCCTTCGAGGAGCAGTCGGTCAGCACCATCCTGCGGCACCGCCGACGGCGCGCCCACAACGAAGCCGCCGCGCTCTCGGTCAGCAACGGGAACGGCAACGGCCACAACCACTCCGACAGTTCGGACGAGGAAGGCACGCGGTGAATCCGGACAACTACCTGTATCTGTCCGCACTACTGTTCACCATCGGCGCGGCCGGTGTGCTGGTGCGGCGCAACGCCATCGTGGTGTTCATGTGCATCGAGCTGATGCTCAACGCGGTGAATCTGGCCTTCGTCACCTTCGCCCGCCAGCACGGCAATCTCGACGGGCAGGTGTTCGCCTTCTTCACCATGGTGGTCGCCGCCGCCGAGGTCGTGGTGGGCCTGGCGATCATCATGACCATCTTCCGTGCCCGCCGCTCGACCTCGGTCGACGACGCGAATCTGCTGCGGTACTGATATGGATACGCAGACGATGACGCTGTGGCTGCTGCCCGCACTGCCGCTGGCCGGTGCCGTATTCCTGCTGTTGGCCGGACGATTCAGCGACAGGTGGGGCCACTGGGTCGGCACCCTCATGGCGCTGGGTTCGTTCGGCGTCGCCGCGTGGGCGTTCGTGGAAATGCTCGGCCGCGCCGACGGCGACCGTGCCGTGCACCACGCCTTCTTCAGCTGGGTGCCGGTCACCGGGCTGAATGTCGACTTCGCCCTGCAACTCGACCAGCTGTCGATGTGCTTCGCACTTCTCATCACCGGAGTGGGATCGCTCATCCACCTCTACTCGGTCGGCTACATGAACGGCGATCCTGGGCGGCGGCGGTTCTTCGCCTACCTGAACCTCTTCCTCGCCGCCATGCTGGTGCTGGTGCTCGCCGACAACTACCTGGTGCTGTATCTGGGCTGGGAGGGCGTCGGCCTCGCCTCCTATCTGCTGATCGGCTTCTGGTACCACAAGCCGTCGGCCGCGACCGCCGCCAAGAAGGCGTTCGTGGTCAACCGGGTCGGCGATATCGGCCTCGCCATCGCGCTCATGATCATGTTCGCGACCTTCGGCAGCGTGGACTTCCAGACCGTGTTCGGGGCCGCGTCGGCGGCGGGCGAGGGCACCCTCACCGCCATCGGCCTGCTGCTCCTGCTGGGCGCGTGCGGCAAATCCGCGCAGGTGCCGCTGCAATCCTGGCTCGGGGACGCCATGGAGGGCCCGACCCCGGTGTCCGCGCTCATCCACGCGGCCACCATGGTCACCGCCGGTGTGTACCTGATCGCCCGATCCAACGCCATCTTCGACCTGGCACCCGGCGCGCAGGCCGCGGTGATGGCGGTCGGTGCGGTGACGCTGCTCTACGGCGCGATCATCGGCTGCGCCAAGGACGACATCAAGAAGGCCCTGGCCGCCTCCACCATGAGTCAGATCGGCTACATGGTGCTGGCGGCGGGATTGGGGCCGGTCGGTTACGCCGCGGCCATCATGCACCTGCTGACGCACGGCTTCTTCAAGGCCGGGCTGTTCCTCGGAGCCGGATCGGTCATGCACGCCATGAACGACGAAACCGATATGCGTCGCTACGGCGGCCTGCGCAAGATCCTGCCGATCACCTACATCACCTTCGGACTCGGGTACCTGGCGATCATCGGGGTGCCGCCGTTCGCGGGCTTCTTCTCCAAGGACCGCATCATCGAATCGGCCTTCGCCTACGGCGGCTGGGGCGGCTGGGTGACCGGTATCGCGGCGCTGGTCGGCGCGGGCGTCACCGCCTTCTACATGACCCGCGTCATGCTGCTCACCTTCTTCGGCGAGAAGCGCTGGCACGAAGACGCGCACCCGCACGAAGCGCCGGTGAGCATGACCGGGCCGATGATCCTGCTGGCGCTTGGCTCGGTCGCCTCGGGCGCGATGCTGGCTTTCGGTTCATCACTGCAGAATTGGCTCGCGCCGGTGGTCGGATCGCATCACGGTGAACCCGTGCTGCCGATCTGGATGATCACCTTCTTCGCCCTCGCGGTGGTCGCGGCGGGTGTGTGGGTGGCCTACGACCAGTACGCCACACGAGAGATCCCGGTGCTCGCCCCCGCGGGCAACGCGCTCACCGTGGCCGCGCGCCGCGATCTCTACCACGACACCGTCAACGAGGCCGCGTTCATGCGGCCGGGCCAGCACCTGACCCGTTCGCTGGTCTTCGTCGACAATCGCGGGATCGACGGCCTGGTCAACACCACCGCCGCCGTCATCGGTGGCCTGTCGGCTCGAATCCGGCGCGCGCAAACCGGATTCGTGCGGTCCTACGCCCTGTCCATGTTCACCGGCGCGGCCCTGGTGGCCGCCGCCCTGCTGGCGGTGAGGTACCTGTGAGCGAGTTTCCTTGGCTGACAACGCTGTGGGTGACACCGCTCGCCGGTGCCGCGCTCACCCTGCTGATACCCGGAGCCTGGCGCACCGCCGCCCGCGCCTGGGCGCTGCTCGTCTCGCTCGGCACCCTCGGCATCGGGATCTGGCTCGCCACCCGGTTCGTGCCCGGTGGTGAGCACTTCCAATTCGTCGAATCACACGAGTGGATACCGGCTTTCGGGGCCGGATACACCGTCGGCATGGACGGCATCGCCCTGGTGCTGGTGCTGCTCACCGCCGGATTGGTGCCGCTGCTCATCCTCGCCGGATGGAACGACGAACGCGCGGTGGGCAGCGGACCCCGGGTGACGCACTACTACATGGCGCTCACCCTGGTGGTCGAGGCCATGGTGCTGGTGTCCTTCACGGCCCTGGACATCCTGCTGTTCTACGTGTTCTTCGAAGTGATGCTCATCCCGATGTACTTCCTCATCGGCGGATTCGGGCCGCGCATCACCGATGTGGCACTGCGGCAGCAGCGCTCCCGGGCGGCGGTGAAATTCCTGCTGTACAACCTGTTCGGTGGGCTGATCATGCTGGCTGCGGTGATCGGGCTGTACGTGCTCACCGTGCGCGAGGGCATCGGCGGCGAGAACGGCACCTTCGACTTCCGGGCCGTCATGGAGGCCGCCAACACCGGACAGCTCGGGGCCGGACCGGCGGTGCTCAACGCCATCTTCCTCGGCTTCATGTTCGCCTTCGCGGTGAAAGCCCCGCTGTGGCCGCTGCACACCTGGCTGCCCGATGCCGCCGTGGCCGCCACCCCCGCCAGCGCGGTGCTCATGATGGCGGTCGTCGACAAGGTCGGCACCTTCGGCATGCTGCGCTACTGCCTGCTGCTGTTCCCCACCGCCGCATCGGATTACGCGCCGATCATCAGTGTGCTCGCGGTCATCGGCATCATCTACGGGGCCCTGCTGGCCATCGGGCAGACCGATGTCATGCGGCTCATCGCCTACACCTCGATCTCGCACTTCGGCTTCATCATCCTGGGCATCTTCGCCATGACCAGCCAGGCCGGATCCGGGGCGACGCTGTACATGGTCAACCACGGCATCTCGACGGCGGCGCTGTTCCTCATCGCCGGATTCCTGGTGTCGCGCCGGGGCACCCGCGTCATCGCCGACTACGGCGGGGTGCAGAAGGTCGCGCCGATCATGGCCGGAACGTTCTTCATCGCCGGACTGGCCACCCTGTCGCTGCCCGGACTGGCGCCGTTCGTCAGCGAATTCCTGGTGCTCGTCGGCACTTTCACGCGCTACCCGGTCGCGGCCGTCTTCGCCGCCAGCGCACTGGTGCTCGCCGCGCTGTACGTGCTGTGGATGTACCAGCGCATGATGACCGGGCCGGTGAAGGAGGGCAGCGACAAGATCTACGACCTGCTGCCGCGTGAACTCGCGGTGGTGGTGCCGTTGATCGGGGCGCTGATCTTCCTGGGGGCGTACCCGAAACCGGCGCTGGACGCCATCGACCCGGCCGTGGCGCGCACGCTCACCACCATCGGAAAGCAGGATCCGGCACCGGCCGTGCAGCCCGAGGCCGCGACCGAATCCACGCACAGCGGAGGTGCACACAAGTGAGCGGTACTCCCCTTTTCGCAGCGGTACCTGATTCGCTGCTCGCCGCGGTATCCGATGCGCGGCTCACCGCGGTATCCGAAGCGCGGCTCGCCGCGGCCGTCCCCGCGCCCAGCATCGAGTACCGGGACCTGTCCCCCATGCTCATCGTCTTCGGCGTGGCCGTGGTGATGGTGCTGGTGGAAGCGTTCCTGCCCAGGCGGTTTCGATACGGAACACATCTGGCGCTCGGCCTCGGCGGTCTGGCGGTGGCGCTCGGCGCGGTCATCGGACTGCGCGGCACCGAGACCACCGCCGTGGTCGGCGCGGTCGCCATCGACGGGGTGACACTGTTCCTCCAGGGCACGATCCTGGTGGTGTCCATCCTCGGCCTGCTGCTGCTCGCCGAGCGGCGCGCCGACCGGAATCCGGTGCGCCGGGAAGGCCCCGGCACCTGGAGCCTGGCCGCGTCCCAGGGCGTGGACGCCTTCACCCCGCAGGCCGCCGCCACTCCCGGCAGCAGCGACGAACTCGCGGCCGCGCGGGCCGGTGTCGCCACCACCGAGGTGTTCCCGCTGGCCATGTTCGCGGTGGGCGGGCTCATGCTCTTCCCGGCCTCGAACGACCTGCTCACCATGTTCGTGGCGCTCGAGGTGCTGTCGCTGCCGCTGTACCTGCTGTGTGGGCTGGCCCGGCGGCGGCGTCTGCTCTCCCAGGAAGCGGCGCTGAAGTATTTCCTGCTGGGGGCGTTCTCGTCGGCGTTCTTCCTGTACGGCATGGCCCTGCTGTACGGCTACGCGGGCAGTGTGCGCCTGTCCGGCATCGCCGAGGCGATCTCGCGCGACGGCGGTGAGCGCACGCTCGCCATTCTCGGCGTGGCCATGCTGGCGGTCGGCCTGCTGTTCAAGATCGGCGCGGTGCCGTTCCAGTCCTGGGTGCCGGACGTCTACCAGGGCGCGCCTACTCCGGTCACCGGCTTCATGGCCGCAGCCACCAAGATCGCCGCGGTGGGCGCGCTGCTGCGCGTGCTGTACGTCGGGGTGCCCGGGCTGCGGGACGACTGGCGGCCCATCCTCGCGGCCGTCGCCATCGCGACCATGATCGTGGGCGCGGTACTGGCCATCACCCAGACCGATATGAAGCGCATGCTCGCCTACTCGTCGGTCGCGCACGCGGGCTTCATCCTCACGGCGCTGGTGGCGGCGAACACCGCGGGTATCTCGTCGGTGCTGTTCTACCTGGCCGCCTACGGCCTGGGCACCATCGGAGCCTTCGCCGTGGTGACCCTGATCCGCGACCGCAACGGCGACGAGGCGACCACGCTGTCCGCTTGGGCCGGGCTCGGCCGCCGCTCCCCCTGGCTGGCCTCGATCTTCGCGCTGTTCCTGCTCTCCTTCGCGGGCATCCCGCTCACCAGCGGTTTCATCAGCAAGTTCGCGGTCTTCGAGGCGGCGGCGTCGGGCGGAGCCACCCCGCTGGTCATCGTCGGCGTGGTCACCAGCGCGGTGGCGGCGTTCTTCTACGTCCGCGTCATCGTGCTCATGTTCTTCACCGACCCGCCGGAGGACCCGCCGACGCTCGTCTACCCGACCCTCACCACCACCGTCATCGCCGCCACCGCGGCTGCCACCCTGGTACTCGGCATCTTCCCGCAGCCTCTGCTGG
>NZ_JASCXP010000307.1:0-9068 GCF_030010695.1 Nocardia sp. CC201C | reverse complement strand
TTTCCCCCCGGGCCCATTGGTCTGGGGGGCCCCCGCGTGGGCCGCGGCTGGGGGCGCGGGCCGCGTGTCCGGGCGCGCGACCCCGGTGCGCGGGCGGGCTCCGGGGGGCGACGGGGCGGCCGTACGCAGCGCGTCGGTGCGGACCACGGTGGGGCGGGCGGGAGCCAGCGGCTCCATGACCATCTCCGCGGTCAGCAGTTTCGGTTCGTGCCGGACCTTGTCGGCGGTCTCGGCCACCCGCGCGCCGATCTCGTCGTAGCGGCGCATCACCTCGTTCGCCGTGGCCACGCCCGCGGCCACCAGCAGTCGCCCGGTCGCCGTCACGGGGTCGCGTCGCAGCTCGGCCGACAGCTCGGCGGGCCGCCGATAGGCCGCCTCCACGTCTGATCCGGCGTGCCCGAGCAGCCGCACCGTGCGCAGGTGCAGGAAGGCGGGCCGCCGCCGCTCCCGCACCCAGTCCACGGCCGCCGTCGCGGTGTCCAGGGCCTGCGGCAGATCCGAGCCGTCGGCGGCGAAATACCGCAGCCCGGGCCGGGATCCGTAGGCGTGCTCGATCCACCGGTCGGGGGTGGGGACGCTGATGCCGATGCCGTTGTCCTCGCACAGGAACAGGATGGGCATGGGGATGCCCTGCTGGGCGGTGTGCACGGCGGCATTGACGGCACCCGTCGCCGTGGAGTGATTGGCCGAGGCGTCGCCGAAGCTGCACAGCACCACCGCGTCCGCCGGCCACTCGCACGCCACTCCCAGCTTGGCCGCCCGTTCGAGGGCGAAGGCCAACCCCACTGCGCGCGGCAGCTGGGAGGCGATGGTCGAGGTCTGCGGGATCACCGCGGCGGCCTTGCTGCCGAAAACCTTGTGCCGCCCACCGGAAATCGGATCGGCCGCCGCGGCCACGACACCGAGCAGCACATCGCGGACGGGATCGGTCCCCGCCACCTGTCCGGCCCGGTGCACGAAGAAGGCCCCCGATCGGTAGTGCAGCAGCGCCGGATCGTCGACCCGTGTCGCCGCCGCCAGCACCACATTGCCCTCGTGCCCGGCGGACCCGATGCTGTAGTACCCGTTGCCGTCCCGGCCGAGTCGGCGCGCCGCCAGGTCCAGGTGGCGACTGGTCGCCTGGGCGTCGAACAGCTCCAGACACCGTGCGCCGCTGAGGGTTCCGGTCGGCGTCAGCGGTTCGTCGCGGGCTCGGGTCGCCCCCGGCGTCGTCGCGGTGACCTCCGCGCGAAACCACTGGTCCAACTCCGCTTCCCGCTCGCCGATGACCCGCCCGCCTCTCTCTTCGGTCCTGCGGTATTTGTCCCGTTCTGCGGTGTTTCAGATTAGTGGTGTGCCGCGTTCCCCGGGGAGAAATACGGTACGCGCCCGCGAGTCACGCGGGCCAGGAATCGCGCCGCATCATGTCGATCACGAGTGCGGCGATGTTCCAGGCGTCGTCGCCACCACGATGATGGGTGCCCTCCAGGGCGATCCCCGCCAGCCGCAGCGCACCCGCCATTCCGTAGCGCCGCGAGGTGTCCCGGGACGCGGAGAAGGCGAGCTTGGCATTGGTGTGCCGAGCGCCGAACGGGTACGGCACCCCGGTGGCCCCGCACTGCCGCTGGAACTGCACGCGGTCGTAGTCGCCCCAACTGGCCCACGGCCGCGCATCGGTGTGGAACCGCTCCCGCAGCAGCGCGCACGCCTCGGCGAAGGGAATGCCCGTCGCCACCTGTTCCGGTGTGAGAGTGGTGAGCCGGGTGCAGAACTCGCTCACCGTGGAGCGCTCCGGCCGCACCAGGATGCTGTGCTTCGCCACCCGCTCCCGGGTCTCGGTGTCGAGGACGCACAGGCCGATCTCGATGATCTCGCTCGGTTGGCCGGGCGGAGCGTTCCCCTCCCAACAGGTGGCCTCGACGTCCACCACATTGAGGAATCGTTCGTTCATGGCGGCGGACGTTACCGGCGGTTCCCGATGGGCGACACCGATTTTCGTCCGCGTGCTACTCGGCGCGCAGCTTCAATCCGCTGCCGTCGGCCTGGTTGCGCAGCGTGAGCGTGTCGGCCTCGACGGTGGCGGTCACCGTGCCGTTCAGCGCGCTGAGCACCTGCTGCTCCAACTCCATGACCTGCGGATCGCACAGCTTCTTGGTGGTGCCGATCTGGAAGGTGACATCGGTGCCGGAGATCTCGGCGGTGCCGATCATCCCATTGCATCCGGCGCTGCCCGAGACCGCGCCGTCGGCGGCGATGAGCAGTGTCGGCCGCACTTCGTCGATGGTCTGCGAACGGATCTCCGCCTCGGGTGTCAGCACGGCGGTCACCACCCAGGTGGTGCCGGTGAGCGGCTTGTCCGGTTGCGCGACCTCGCGATCCAGCAGGGTGACGGTACTGCCGTTGCCACTGACGACCAGCGTGTCGCCGTCCAGCTTCCAGGTGGGCCTGGACTTCAGCAGGCCCTCCTGCCAGGCGTCGGCCTGCGCCCGGTCGTCCGGGCAGCCCATGAGCGTGGTGGCGAGTTGATCGGCGGTGAGCACGCCGCCGTCGAGGTTCACCGGGCCGGTGGCGGTATTGCATCCGGCGTTGGCCGTCACCCGGCCTTCCCGGAAACTGAGGGTCAGGGGCCCGCCGTCCGGAATCGGCAGGCCCTCCACCTCGGTGGACACGAAATCGCGGCCCATCGGAGTCGCCGTGGGGGAGGTGTCGTCGTCACCGGAGGACGAACATCCGGCGACAACCATCGCGAGCGCCGCGACGAACAGCCCGCCCCATAGTCGAGTAGCTGGCATGTGGCCGATCGTACGGAGATCAGACGGGCATGCCCAGCGCCGATGCGAGTGTCTGCCCGATCGCGTCGGCGAAAGCGGCGAGCGCCCCCGGGTCGAGCAGTTGGGTGACGACGTCGCGATTCGAGCATCCGGCCGGAGCCGGTACGCCGTTGAGCCGCTCGTCGAGCCACAGCGCCGCGCTGGCGGTCCCGCTCACCGCGGCGATGCCGTGCTCACTGAGCAGGTCGCGGGTGTAGAACACCCGGGCGTCCGGATCGGCGCAGTAGGTGTCGTAGAGGCGGTTCACCGCATTGATCGGCATCACCTCGTCCAGCGGGGCCTGGTAGATGTGCAGTGGCGCGGTGGGTGTGCCGCGCCGCCCGAGGGCGAGTTCGTCCAGTACCGGCTGCACTTCCGGGGCGAGCATGGGATCGCCCGGATAGTCGAACAGTCCCTTGATGTTCACGAGGGGGAATCCGGCGAACTGCAGCGCCACGCACTGGCCCTCGTGGACCACTCGCACCGCCTTGCCGAGCGGATTCATGTATCGCTCGATGAACCGGTTCAATTCCGGATACTCGCGGGCGACGCCGAACGACCCGCCCAGCACCGCGCCGCCGAAGGTGGAGGTGCCGTTGTTGTAGTCGATGGCCGCGCGGATATCGGCCATGAGCCCGCCCGTCGACGAACCCACCAGATCGATCTCGGGGGCGTACTCGGGCTGTAGTTCGGCGGCGTGCGCGGTGGGGATGGCACCGCCGGAATAGCCCCACAGGGCGACCCGGGTCTCGGTACCGGGCAGTCCGGCGGGCTCGAAGCGCTCGGCGGCCCGAATGCCGTCCAAGGTGATGCGCCCGCCCAGCGGACCGGCGGCGTAGGCGGCGTTCGGCCCCTGGTGATCGGGCACCACCACGGCGTGCCCGCGTTGCAGCATCGCCTGCACCTCGACGAATTCCGCCCCGATCACCGGGTTGAGCGGATTCGGCAGCGATCCCATCTGCAGGGTGTAGGACGGTGCGCAGTTGATCGAGAGCGAATCCTCCGCCATCTGGAACGACAGCAGCGCACGCCGGCCGGTCGGCGCGGGCCGGTGCGGCACGATGACCGTGGCGACCGCCGCGATCGGCTCGCCGCGGGTGTTCGTGCTGCGGTACGACAGCTGCCACGCCTTGACGTTCAGCGGAATCAGCCAGAAGTTCGCGAGGTTCACTTGCCGCGCCGACAGGATCTCCCCGGGCTGTGCCGCCGCGACCCGGGCCGGATCCGGATCGTAGAAGCCCGGATCCAGATACGGGGGCGCGGGCGGGATGGGGAAGGGGAGGGCCGGACTCACCGGTACCTCGTCGGCTCCCGCCGTCGTCACCGGGCATACCGCCACGGTCAGTCCCGCCGCCACCGCCACGCACGCCCGGGCCACCGCACGCCTCCGCGCTGTCATATCGCTGCTGCCTCCACACCCCGCGTCCGCGGGCACGCGCACCCTACTAAGATAGAGAGCGATTGTTATCTATGTGACGCAGACTGTATGGGACAGTCGAACGGCGTGTCAACGGTCACGTGGGCCCCGGGCCGATCGACGCGCGTGGAAGGCGGGATGATCGACTCGTGAGCGAAGATCCCCGGCCGCGCCGAACCCAGCAGCAGCGCCGTGCCGCCACGGTGGCCAAACTCGTCGCGGCCACCATCGCGGCCATCGGCGAATTGGGCTATCAGCGCGCCACCGTGCAGGAGATCTGTGGTCGCGCGGGACTGTCGGCCGGGGCCATGTTCCGGCAGTTCGACACCCGCCTCGATCTCGTCGTCCGCACCGCGGAGGAGGCGTTCGGTCAGCAGCTGGCGGGCTTTCGGGCCGCCATGGACCATCTCGGCGAGCAGGAGAACGCGCTCGATGTGGCGCTGCGCTTCCTGCGGCAGGCGCAGCAGTCGAATCCCATCCACGCGCTGCGCGAGATCTACCTGGCAGCCCGCTCGGATGCCGAACTGCGCGAACGTATCTCACCCATCGCGGCGAACTACTACCGCGAGATCGTGGCGGCGCTGGACGGGGCGCGGCTGCTCGACGACTTCCCCGTCGAGGTGCGCGAGCCGCTGTTCTTCATGATGCTGCACATGTTCTCCGGCGAAGCGGTGGTGCGCGGCGTCTACCAGCGCCCCGATCTCGACGCCGCCATCCTCGCTCTGGTGGAGGACATGCTGGCGGCCTACGCCGCCCGCGTGGCGGTATCGCCGGGGGAGTAGTCGGGGCGCGAGTCGGTTCCCGCCGAGGTGGCGCCGGCCTGATTCTCGGGCAGCGTGGCGTTCGCACCGACCGGTAGGTGGGAAATACGCTCGTGCCAGTGAGCGAGGTTGTTGCGAAACGCGGTGATTCGGCCTGGGCGCCGCTGGCGTCCACGGTCTTCCGGGCGCTCTGGATCGCCCAGTTGGTCTCCAATCTGGGCACCTGGATGCAGACCGTCGGCGCGCAGTGGGTGCTGGTCGACAATCCGAATGCCGCCACCCTGGTATCGCTGGTACAGACGGCCACCACGCTGCCGGTCATGCTGTTGGCCGTCCCCTCGGGGGTATTGGCCGATCTGGTGGACCGGCGGCGGCTGCTCATCGCCGCGCAGTCGACCATGGCCGGATTCGCGGCCCTGCTGGCCGTGCTCACCGCGACCGGGCACACCACTCCCGCGGTGCTGCTGCTCCTGCTGTTCGTGCTCGGCTGCGGACAGGCGCTCACCGGTCCGGCCTGGCAGGCCATCCAGCCGGATCTGGTGCCGCGCGATCAGATTCCGGCCGCGGCGGCATTGGGCAGCATGGGCATGAATATCGGTCGCGCGGTCGGCCCGGCACTGGCCGGAGCGCTGGTGGCGATATCCGGGCCGAGTTGGGTCTTCGCCCTCAACGCCCTGTCGTTCACCGGGATTCTGGTGGTGCTGGTGCGCTGGCGGCGACCGACGGCCGACCGGGATCTGCCGACCGAGCGGCCGATCGCCGCCCTACAGGCCGGACTGCGTTACATCCAGGCGTCGCCAGCCGTGCGCCGGGTGCTGGTGCGCTGCCTGCTCTTCGTCGGTCCCGGCAGCGCGCTGTGGGCGCTGCTGCCGGTGGTCGCGCACGACCGGCTGGGGCTGTCGTCCTCCGGTTACGGACTGCTGCTCGGCGCGCTCGGCCTGGGTGCGATCATCGGTGCCACCCAGCTCGCGCGGCTGCGAAAGTCCATGCGGCCCACCGGATTGCTGGCCGTGGGCGCGATCGCCTTCGGCCTCGCCACCCTCGCCGCCGCCCAGTTGCGCAACGAGGTCGTCGTCCTCGTGCTGCTGGTGCTCGGCGGGTTCGGCTGGATCACCGCCATGTCCACCCTGAACGCCACCATGCAGTTGCTGCTGCCGGGGTGGGTGCGGGCGCGTGGCCTCTCGGTTTATCTGTTGGTGTTCATGGGCGGCCAGGCTCTCGGCTCGCTGCTGTGGGGCCTGGTCGCGGGCTGGTTCGGGATGGAGTCCGCCCTGCTCGCGGCCGCCGCGCTGCTGGCACTGTGCGCCGTGAGTACCCGCTGGCTGCCGGTCAAGGTGGCCTCGGTGGACACCACGCCGTCCGCCCATTGGCCCGAACCGACATTGGTCTTCGAGCCCGCACCCACCGACGGCCCCGTGCTGGTCCTGGAAACGTACAAGGTCCCCGAGGAACTCGCCGCCGACTTCGTCCGGGCCATGTCGCGGGTGGGACGCTCCCGGCAGCGCACCGGCGCGATGGAATGGCGGCTTTTCCGCGATGTGGGCTCGACCGATCGCTATATCGAGGCGTTCGTGGTCCGCTCCTGGGCGGAGCACATGCTCCAGCACCAACTCCGTCTCACCGCCCAGGACCAAGCCGCCGAGGCCCGCGTCGCCCAGTTCACCATCGGCGAGAGTCATACCCTGCACCTGGTCGCGGTGCCGCCGCCGATCCCGCCACGGGCATGAGGAATCGCCGCCGTCGATCACGACAGCGACTCGGTCGTGTCGCTGCGGGTTTACCCACCGGTGAGTGGGCATACCTCCACCATTACGGCTATCAACCGGCAACCGAGAATCGAGGCAGTCATGTCAGGGAAGTTCGAGATCTTCTGCGACGCCTCCGGCAAGTTCCGGTGGCGGCTCGAGGCGGGCAACGGCGAGATCGTCGCCCAGAGTCAGGCGTACGCGAGCAAGGACGCCGCGAAGAAGGGCATCGCGTCGGTGCAGAGCACGGCGGCGGCGGCCCCGGTGGTCGACCTGGTCGCGCCGTCCTGACACGGTGCGACACAACCGATCGGATTGCTAACAGCGGTCCGACATTTCCGACAAACCTATCGAGGCCCCGGTCACTCCCTTCGCGCCGGGGCCTCGCATCTGCCCACCGGGGTCGATGTCCAGGGCCGAGGTTTCGGCGAATCCTGCACGCGCGTGGGCGGACAGGCGCATACTGATGCGAGAAGCCCCGACGTGACCCCCTGTGCGTCGGGGCTTCGCGATGGTCGGACCAGGCTCGGCGGGTGGCACCTTCGCCGCCGTCGTCGGCCGCCGATCTCGTGTGCCGAGTGGTGACCGCCCGGCGGAACTCGGACCCGTCCACAGCGAGTGACCGACGAACAGAGTCGGAATGTCGCGCGATTCTCGGCGCGGCACACCACCGCCGAATATGTGATCTCCGACCGATCTCGCAGCGGCTGTTCACAATTCGCCGTCCACAGCACCGACTGCCGGTCGCATGTCGCACAGCCGCGGTTCACTCGCCGTCTGCTTGCCCTTTACGCAGGTAAGCAACGGTCGGCACCGGCCGTGCGATCCGGTTCGACCGGTCGGTCGGGGGTACCCCATCCGTCGGACCACGCGACCGGTCGGTTGGGAATAACGGCTATTCTCAACAACTTGATCTACACGATAAGAACGTGCAGAAGGGGGCATGTAGTGAAACGAACCGTGGGTACGGCAATCGCCGCGACCGCTGTTCTACTGTTCAACGTGGGATCGACGGGAGGGGCGAACGCCACGACCGACGAGTTCGACCGTGCCGAATTGGGTGCGAATTGGATAACCGCCGGCGGCGGCATCCTGCATATCGCCGAGGGGCGGCTCTCGGCCGACGGGACTCCCAGCGAACCGGTGTCCATGGCGTTCCACGCGGTGCCGGCCGCGGGCGATACGCAAGAGGTCCAGGCCACCATTCGCTGGAACGGCCGCAACCCCGAGCATTCCGCGATGTCGATCGCCTTGCGCGCGGACCCCGCCACCCAGCACGCGGGCGTGCACTTCTGGTTCACCGCCACCTCGATGGGCCTCTCACTGCTGAGCTGGGATGGAACGACGTTCACCCCGGCCGCGGGCACCGACAAATACATCCCGGTGTGGTTCAAGTGGCCCGACGGGACCACGGTCCGCCTCCGCGCCGAGGGTGACACCTACGCGGCATACCTGGGCGACTCCCCGCACCCGGTACTGTCCGGAACCTTCACCGAAGAGCAGGTCCCGCACACCAACCGCTACGGCGGCGTGCACGGCCAGGACGATTCCAAGGCCCCCGGCGGCGGCGAGCCCCCAGCCGTCCTGGACGACTTCCGCTTCTCCACCCCGGCAAACGACTGACAAACCCACCGCCGATCCCGGCCGTCGCGACACGGTCGGGATCGCGGTAGTGATCCTCCCGTGGTGTCGTGCCACGGTCTGCGGCGGCGGGTGTGAGGGTTCTGCCCCGGCTGGCCGCAGGGCGGTGAAAATCGGTTGTGGTCGCGCGGTCTTTCCTGCGAATCTGGTTTTACCGCACGCTCGATCGGGTGATCGGGGAAGGAAAGTTCCGGCCTGTGGAGGCCAGCCGGTCTTGAAAACCGGAGGCGGGCATTGTGTCCCGGGGGTTCGACTCCTCGGCTTTCCGCGCGGGAAGACAAATCGGCCATGGAGGTCGAGCCGCGTTGCTAGCGCGGTCGTGCCCGTCGGGTATGGGGTTCGAGTCCTCTGTCTTCCGCACGGGCCGCCCGAAACGGCGCGACCTCACTACCGGTTGAGCACATGGTGTGCACGGAGGCTGTAACCCTCCCGCCCGCGGGCACAGGTGGTTCGATTCCATCCAGCCGGACGCATGCGTGCCCCGGCGGAGCGGGGGCGGTTGGAACGTACCGGTGACATGCGCATATACTCCGTGAAATGCGCATGTTCCTGGACATCCTGCTGATCATCACCAGCGTGCTGCTGGTGCTGCTGGTGCTGCTGCACCGGGCCAAGGGTGGAGGTCTGTCCAGCCTGTTCGGTGGCGGCGTGCAGTCCAGCCTTTCCGGGTCGACAGTGGTCGAGAAGAACCTGGATCGCATCACCATCTTCACGG
>NZ_JASCXP010000306.1:0-9069 GCF_030010695.1 Nocardia sp. CC201C | reverse complement strand
GACGCCGGTCGCCCACGAGGTGCCGCTGCCCGAGGGCTGCGCGGCGAGGCTGCGCCGCGCGGCCGCCGACCGCGAGGTCACCGTGAACACCCTGGTGCAGGTGGCGTGGGCGCTGCTGCTCGCCGAGCTGACCGGTGACACCGATATCGTCTTCGGCGCAACGGTTTCCGGTCGCCCGCCGGAGCTGCCCGGCTCCGATCGCATGATCGGCATGCTGGTCAACACCGTTCCGGTGCGCATCACCCTGCGACCCGCCGAATCCGTGACCGACCTGCTCACCCGCGTCCGCGCCGAGCAGAGCGCCCTGGCCGAACATCACACGCTGGGGCTGGACGAGATCCAGGCGCTGGCCGGAATCGGTCCGCTCTTCGATACGGCGACGGTCTTCGAGTCCTATCCGGTCGACGCCGCGGCCCTCACCGCCGCGACCCGCCAGGCCCGCCTGCGCGTCACCGGCATCCGCGGCCACGACGGCACCCACTACCCGCTGGCCCTGGCCACCTACGCCGGTGACGGCCTGCGCCTGGTCCTCAGCCGCTCACCCCGCCACTTCGACGCCGACCAGACCGAGTCGATGGCCCGCGCCCTGTCCCGCATCCTCACCACCTTGGCCGACGGCGACAACCTCCGCACCGCCGAGGTGCGCGGCACAGCCGATCGCGGACACCCGGAATGGTCCGGCCCTCCCACGCTTCCGCCACGTCTCCTACCGGATCTCCTGACCGCCACCGGGTCACCGGACGCCCTCGCCGCGACCATGGCGACCCCGAAGCCGACCGTGCCCGCGCGGCGCGGCGGGCTCGTCGCTGGGGACTTCGGCCGGGGCCGAGGTGCGGAGCCGGGTTCGAACGGGCACGGTGAGTCCGTTGCCGGGGACTCCGGTCGGTGTGAACTCGCGGAGCCGGGTTCCAGCGGGCGTGGTGAGTCCGACGCCCGGGACTTCGATCGTGGCGTGAGTGCGGAGCGAGGTTCGAGCGGGCACGGCGAGTCCGATGCCGCGTACCTCGATCCCGGGGGGCGTGCGGAGCCGGGTTCGAGCGGGCGTGGTGAATCCGATGCCCGGGACTTCGATCGTGGCATGAGTGCGGAGCGGGGATCGACGGTGCTCGGCCAGCCCGATGTCGGCGAACTCGACCGTCGCGGGCACGCGACGCCGGGCTCGAATGTTCACGGCGGCGTCGGGTTCGGTATGACGGCGGTGTCCTACGCCCAGCTCGACGAGCTGTCCAATCGCCTTGCCCGCGTGCTGATCCGGGCCGGTGCCGGACCGGAGCGAACCGTGCTGCTCGCACTGCCGCGCTCGGTCGATCAGATGATCGCGCTGTGGGCGGTCGCCAAGACCGGCGCGGCGTTCGTGCCGGTGGACTGCGCGCAGCCGGCCGCGCGGACGGCCGCCATCGCCGCCGAATGCGACGCGGTCCTGGGCATCAGCGCGGCGGGAGCGGATGCGGCACTCCCGGATTCGGTACGCTGGCTGCTGCTCGACGATCCCGAGACCGGCGCGGCCACCGCCGCCGCACCGGGCGCTGCCGTCGATGACACCGTCCGGCTCGCACCGCTGCGCCCCGAGCATCCGGCCTACGTGGTGTTCACCTCCGGTTCCACCGGAACCCCCAAGGGCGTGGTGGTCACACACGCGGGCCTGGTGAACCTGGTCGCCGCCGCGGCGTCCGACGGCCGCATCGCCCCCGATTCCCGCCTGCTGCACGCCCTGAACCCGAGTTTCGACGCCGCGATCCTGGTGTGGCTGAGCGCCTTCGCCGTCGGGGCCACGCTCGTCATCGCCCCGCCCGAGGCGAGTGCGGGCGGTGAACTGGCCGACGCCATCGCGACCGGTGCGCCGACCCACCTGATCTGCACGCCCGGCGTCCTCGCCACCCTGCGCGACGAACAGTTGCGCGGCGTGGCGACGGCCATCATCGGTGGTGAACCCTGCCCGCCCGCGCTGGTCGCGCGGCTGGGTTCCACTCGCGCCCTGGTGAATTCCTACGGCCCGGCCGAAACCTCGGTCGCGGTGAGTTTCGGCGACCCCATGACCCCCGACACCGCCGCCGTCGTGGGCGCGCCGGTACCGGGTGCCACCCTGCTGGTGCTCGACCGCTGGCTGCGGCCCGTTCCGCTGGGCACGGTCGGCGAGCTGTACGTGCGCGGCCCGGGCCTGGCCCGCGGATACGCCGGGCGCACCGCCCTGACCGCGAGCCGCTTCGTAGCCGACCCGCTCACACCGGGCCAACGGCTGTACCGCACCGGCGATCTGGTGCGCCACACCGCACCCGGGACGCTGGAATACGTGGGGCGCGGCGATTCCCAGGTCAAGGTGCGCGGAATCCGGGTCGAGCCAGGGGAAGTGGATTCCGCGCTCACCGCGCATCCCCAGGTGGAGTCGGCCGTCACGGTGGCTCGGTCCACCCGCGCGGGCACGACCGCACTGTGCTCCTACATCACCTTCCGCACCCCGACAGCCGCCGAGCCCCCGCTGTTCACCGGGTCGAGCGTGCCGCTGTCGGGCACTGGGTCGAGTGTGCCGCTGTCGGACTCGGGGCCGAGCGTGCCGCCGTCGGACACCGAGCCGACCTTCCCGCCGCAGGTCGCCGAGTCCGCTGTGCCGTTGTCGGACACTGCACCCACCATGCCGCCGTCGCACACCGAGCCGAGCGTCCCATCGCAGGACGCTGCGCCTCCCGTGCCGCCGTCGCACACAGAGCCGAGCGTCCCACCGCAGGAAGCTCAGTCTGCCGCGCCGCCGTCGGTCACCGGACTGACCGCATGGCTGTCCGAGCGGCTGCCCCGCTATCTGGTGCCGTCGAGCATTACCGTGCTGCCCGAGCTGCCGCGCACCGCGAGCGGCAAGGTCGACCTACGTGCCCTGCCTGAACCCGAAGCGCCGCACACGGAGTATGTGGCTCCGACCGGCACCGCGGCCGTCGTGGCCGCTACCTTCGCCGAGGTCCTGCACGCCGACCGCGTGGGTGCCCGCGACGACTTCTTCGCTCTCGGCGGCGATTCACTGCTCGCCGCCCGGGTGGCCGCCCGGCTGAGCACGGCCCTGCACACCGCGATCCCGGTGCGCGCCCTGTTCGAGGCACCCGTGGTGGCCGATCTCGCCCGCAGCCTGGACACCGCGACCACGGCCGCCGCACCGCCGCTGGTATCGGGCCCACGGCCCGACCGGATACCGCTGTCCCCGGCCCAGCAGCGCATGTGGTTCGTCAATCGTTACGACCCGACATCCCCGGCCTACAACATCCCGCTGGCCCTGCGACTCTCGGGCGACCTCGATCGAACAGCATTGCGTCGCGCACTTTCCGACGTGCTGGAACGGCATGAAGCGCTGCGCACCGTCTATCCGGACATCGATGGCGTCGGCAGCCAGCGCATCGTCGCGGCCGCGACGGTGGAACTCGACCTGACCCCGATCCCCGTGCGCGCGGCCGATATCGGCGCGGCGGTGGCGGCCGCCGTCGGCACCGGGTTCGATGTCACCGCCTCGGTTCCCCTGCGGCTGCGGCTGTTCCGGGTCGATCGGACCGACGACTTCGTCCTGGTGGTGGTCGCCCACCACATCGCCCTGGACGGATACTCGATGGCACCACTGGTCCGGGATGTGGTGACCGCCTACACCGCACGCGTGCGCGGCGCCGCACCCGCGTGGCAGCCGCTACCCGTGCAGTACGCCGACTACGCGCTCTGGCAACACACCCGCCTGGGTGCCGCCGACGACCCGGAATCCCTGCTGCATCACCAGCTTCGATACTGGACCGAAGTCCTCGCCGACGCACCCGACCAGCTGGACCTGCCCACCGACCGACCTCGCCCGGCCCGCGCCTCGCATCGCGCCGCCGAGGTATCCGACCGCTTGGACGCCGACCTGACGGCGGCCGTGGACCGCTGCGCCCGAACCCGGCGCGCCACCCCGTTCATGGTCCTGCACGCCGCGCTGTCGATCCTGCTGGCCCGGCTCAGCGGTGCCCGCGAGGTGGTGATCGGCACGCCCATCGCCGGGCGCGGGGAACGCGAACTGGACGACCTCGTCGGCATGTTCGTCAACACCCTCGCCCTACGCACCGATATCCGCGCCGACGAGGGCTTCGGCGCACTGCTCGAACGCGTGCGCCGCACCGACCTGGAGGCTTTCGGCCACGCGGACCTGCCCTTCGAGCGCCTCGTCGAGGAGCTGGCACCGGCCCGGTCCGCGGCCCGGCACCCGATCACCCAGGTCATGCTGGTGTTCCAGAACCTCACCCACCCGGAGTTCACCCTCCCCGGCCTCACGGTGGCACCCGTGGAGCTGCCCCGGACCGTGAGCCGATTCGACCTGAGCCTCACCGTCTCCGGCGGCGCGGACGGCATGGAGCTGCGCTGCGACTACGCCACCGACCTGTTCGACGCCACCACCGTGCGCATGCTCCTGCGGCGACTGGTGCGACTGCTCACCGCAGTCACCGCCGATCCGGCCCGACCGGTGGGAGACATCGAGCTGTGCACCGAGACGGAACTGCTCCACCTGCGCACGCACACCACGCCCGTGGCGACGCCGCGTCCGCTGGCGGATCTCCTGGCCGAGGCCGTCGCCGCCAACCCGGACGGCGTGGCCGTCCGCTGTGCGGACCGTCAGCTCACCTATCGGGAACTCGACGCCCGCGCCGAACGGCTGGCCCGGCAGTTGACCCGCGCGGGCGCGGGACCGGAAACCGTGGTGGCCGTGGGTATTCCGCGTTCGCTCGAATCGGTTCTCGCCGTCTGGGCCGTCACCCGCACCGGGGCCGCCTTCGTCCCCGTGGACCCGTCCTATCCGCCCGAGCGCATCGCGCACATCATCGACACGGCCGGAGTGCGCCTCGGTCTGACCGTGCCCGCCTGCCGAGACCGCCTGCCCGCCACCGTGCACTGGTGGAACCTGGACAGTCGGTATCCGGACTACGCGGACAGTGGGCCGACCGCCGCCGAGCAGCACCGACTCCCGCGTCGGATCCGCCCGGAGCACCCGGCGTACGTGCTGTTCACCTCCGGCTCGACCGGTGCCCCGAAGGGCGTGGTGGTCACCCACGCCGGGCTGGCGAATATGGCTGCCGCACAGCGGAAGCGGTGCCACCTGACCTCCGACTCGCGGGTATTGCACGTCGCCTCACCGAGTTTCGACGCCTCGGTACTGGAGTTGGTCATGGCGGCGAGTGCGGCGGCGACGTTGGTGGTGGCCCCGCCGACCGTCTTCGCTGGCAGTGAAGTCGCGGATCTGCTGGCGCGCGAACGGGTATCGCATATCGCGCTCACCCCGTCGGCGCTGGCCACGGTCGATCCGGCCGGATTGGACGCACTCCGGGTGATCATCAATGGCGGCGAGCCCTGCCCGCCGGAGCTGGTGGCCGCCTGGTCGGCCCCGGGTCGAGCGCACTACAACGACTACGGTCCGACCGAGGCGACGGTGTGGGCGACCGGCAGCGCCGCACTGCATCCGGGGGACGCCGTCACCATCGGCACGCCCGCACCCGGTGTGCGGGCCGTGATTCTCGACGACCGGCTGCGCCCGGTCCCCGATGGTGTGGTGGGGGAGCTGTACCTGTCCGGGATCACCCTCGCCCGTGGCTACATCGGGCGCGGCGACCTGACCGCGGCTCGTTTCGTCGCCGATCCGTACGGCGCCGCGGGGGAGCGCGTGTATCGCACCGGCGATCTGGTGCGGCGGCGCGGCACCGAGCTCGAATATCTGGGCCGCACCGACAATCAGGTGAAGCTGCGCGGCCTGCGCATCGAACTCGGTGAGGTGGAGGCGGCGCTGACCGCCGACCCGGCCGTCGCCCACGCGGTGGCCGTCATCCGTGCCGACGGCCGCGGTGACGCGCTGGTCGCCTACGTGCTGGGCGCGGCCGGACCGCCGGACGTCGTGCAGCTGAAACATGCTGCCGCGCAGCGACTTCCGTCCTATATGGTGCCCTCGGCCATCGTGGTGCTGGACTCTCTTCCGCGGACCGCCAACGGCAAGCTCGACCTCGACGCACTGCCCGCGCCGCAGCCCACCGCAGCCGAACGCCGTTCCCCCGAAACCGCCGCCGAGCGCGCGGTGGCGACCGTGTTCCAGGAGGTGCTGGCGGTCGAGCGGGTCTGGCTCGACGACGACTTCTTCGCCCTCGGCGGCAATTCGCTCATCGCCACCCGCGTGGTGTCCCGCCTCGGCGCGGCATTGGACGCCGCCGTACCGGTGCGGGCACTGTTCGACGCGCCCACGGTGGGGGAGCTGGCCGAACTCGTCACCTCCGGTGCCACGTCCGGCCGCACCCGGCCCGGTCCGCGGCCGCGTCCGGAACGCATTCCGCTGTCGGCGGCGCAGCGGCGCATGTGGTTCCTGAACCGCTACGACCCGGGGTCACCCGCCTACAACATCCCCGCCGCCTTCGACATCACCGGGGCACTGGATATTTCGGCGCTGCGCGCCGCGCTGGACGATGTGGTGGCACGGCACGAGATCCTGCGCACCCGCTACCCGGTCGACGCGGACGGCCTGCCCCGGCAGGAGATCCTGGCTTCCGCACCGGGAATGACCCCGGTGCGCGAATTCGAGGTGGCCGCAGACGAACTCGACGACATGCTGGCGGCCCGCCTGTCTCGTGGCTTCGACCTCACCCGGGAGACCCCGTTGCGCGTCTGGGTGCTGCGCCTGGCACCCGAACACGCCGTGCTGGCCATGACGGTCCACCACATCGCCGCCGACGGCTGGTCGATGGGACCATTGGCTCGAGATGTGCTGGCCGCGTACGCATCCCGCCTGTCCGGTGCACCGCCCCGGTGGACGCCGCTGCCCCTGCAGTACGCCGATTACGCCCTCTGGCAACATGATCTGCTCGGCGCCGCCGACGATCCGGCCGGTCTCGCCCACCGCCAGCTGGAGTTCTGGCGCACCACCCTCGACGGCCTGCCCGAACGGCACACCATCCCCACCGACCGGCCCCGCCCGGCCACCCCCTCGGGCAGCGGCGACCGCATCGCCTTCACCATTCCGGCCGAGGTGCACGACCGCGTCCACATGCTGTCCCGGGCAGCCGGTGCGAGCCCGTTCATGGTGGCGCACACCGCGCTCGCGGTCCTGCTGGCCCGCCTGTCCGGTGTCCCCGATATCGCCATCGGCTCGGTGGTCGCGGGCCGCGGCGACGGGGAGTTGGACGATCTGGTGGGCATGTTCGTCAATACCGTCGTGCTGCGTTCCCATCTCGACCCGGCACTCAGCTTCGCCGCCGCGCTGTCCGACACCCGCCGCGCCGACCTGGCCGCCTACGGCAATCTCGACCTCCCCTTCGAGCAGGTGGTCGAGGCCCTGGCACCGACCCGCGACACCGCGCACCATCCGCTGTTCCAGGTGCTGCTGGCGTTCCAGAACCTGCCCCCGGCGGCGACCGCGCTGCCCGGTCTGCACATTCGACCACTCGACACCGCGGCCCCCGGCGCCAAGTTCGATCTGGAATGGATGCTCGCCGAACACTTCGGCCCCGCCGGAGAGCCCGCCGGTATCACCGGCTCGCTCATCTTCGCCACCGACCTGTTCGACCGCACCACCGCCCAGACCATGGCCGATGGCCTCGAGCGCCTGATCGAGGCGGCGACCACCGCGCCCGAGAGCACCCTCGCCGAACTCACCGGCTGGACCGGCGTGGCCACGGCGACCGCTGTCCCGACGGTGCACGGCCGCCCCGAACCGGTCCCGCCGCGTCCCTACCGCGCACCCCGTACCGAACTGGAACGACTGGTCGTCGACGCTTTCGAGGCCGTACTGGAGAATCCGCGAATCGGCGTGGACGACAACTTCTTCGACCACGGCGGCAACTCCATGGCGGCGGTCCGACTGGCCGAGCGGTTGCGTGCCAGCACGGGCGACGCCGTACCGCTGCACCTGATGTTCGCCGCACCCACCCCGGCCGCACTGGCCCGCCGCCTGAGTGACAGCACCCCCGATTCCGACGCGGACATACTGCTGCCCCTGCGGTCGACCGGTACCGCACCGGCGCTGTTCTGCCTCCACCCCGCCATCGGATTGGCCTGGTGCTACGCGGGATTGGTGCGGTACATCGACCCGGCGCGGCCCGTCCACGGCATCCAGTCACCGGGCATTCCCGACGGCGGCACGGTCGGCGATCTCGCCACCTGCTACGCCGACGAGATCCAGCGCACCCAACCGCACGGCCCCTACCATCTGCTCGGCTATTCGGCGGGCGGGCTGCTGGCCCACGCCGTGGCGGTGGAGTTGCGCCGCCGCGGCGCACCGGTGCCCTCGCTGATCATGATGGACGCCCGCGCCGACGTCGAGGTCACCGACGATCGCATGCCCGCCCCCGAACTGCTGCTCGCCGAGTTCGGCGGAGTGGACGTCCCGCAGGGCGTCGCCCTGACCGCCGAACGCGCGGCCGATCTGCTGCACTCGACCACCGGCGCGGCCAGCGCCCTCACGGCCGCTGATCTCGACCGCCTCTATCGTGACCTACGCGGCCTGCTCCACCGCATCGGCGCCCACCGCCCCGAGGTCTTCGACGGCGACGTGCTGTTCTTCACCGCCGCGGCCGGGCCGCCCGAACCCAACGTGGACACCTGGATTCCGTATGTCGACGGCGAAATACACGAGGTCACGCTCGATTTCGAACACAACCGGCTGATCACGCCGGAGGCGCTCGCCGATATCGGACCGCGGGTGGACGCGTACCTGGCGGGCCACCGCTCACCGTCGGCACCGCGAGACTGAGTACGCACCGGATTTCCGGCCGATGGCGGCGAACCCCGCGAGGCGCTCCCCGGGTTGGGGAACAATGGGCCGAGACGACCGATCGTGTGGGAAGCAGGTTCGACTGTGTCGAGGAACGGGAAGCGCCGGGTGTTCGGGGCCGCCGCGGTGGGACTGGGTGCCCTGGGCGCCGGTGAGCTGATCGCCGCGAGCGGCGGGGGTTCGCTCATCGACGGAGTGAGTCGGCTGCTGGTCGACACCGCGCCCACCCCGGTGGTCGAGGCCACCGTGGCCATGTCGGGGGAACACGACAAGGAGACCACCCGCCTCGGCACCGTCCTGGGCGGTGTCGCCGCCGCGGCCGGACT
>NZ_JASCXP010000305.1:0-9090 GCF_030010695.1 Nocardia sp. CC201C | reverse complement strand
CGGCCTGCGAGTGGCGTTGACCACGGGGACCTCCGCCGAACAGGTGCGCCTGGTCGATCAGGACGAGGTGGATCTGGCGGTGCTGCGCGGCCCGGCGTCGCTGCCCCCGCACCTCACCCAGGCGCACGTCATCGAGGAGGAACTCGGCGTGCTCATGTCCGCCGCCCACCCCCTCACCGCCCACGACGCCATCGACCCCACCGCCCTGTCCGGCCTGGAACTGATCCTGTTCGCTCGCGCCTCCGCCCCCGAACTACACGACGACCTGCTGCGCCAACTGCGCGAGCGCGGCGCGGACGTGGTGCTCAGCGACAGCGCCCTCAGCCACGCCCAAATGCTGTCCCTGCTCCCACTGCGCCCCGACGCCATCGGCCTCGGCTCCGGCCGCACCGCCGGAACCCCCGGATTGGCCTGGCGGCCACTGCGTTCCGGCCCCCTGCGCATCACCTACCTCGCCGCCTGGCGCACCGCCACCCGCGACCCGCTGGTCCGTGAGATAGCCGACATCCTCACCACCGGCCCCGTCCCGGACCGGCCCCATTAGCCCACCCCTCACCCGCCTTCGCCCCCACGACATGGACCCCCGCCGCCACCCCTGGTCGGCTGGAATCCATGACAGCGAACAAGAACCCCTCGACCGGTATCCCGACACCAACCTCCGCGTCGGCCCATGACATCGCCACCAGCGAGTTCGCGGGCGCGGTCGACACGGCCCGCGATCCCGCGTTCGCTGGTAGAGATCCCGACCGAGCACTGCCGGAACACCCGGCCGAGCCGCCCGTCGCCGTCGCGACCGCACACCCGGTCGTCGCGGCTGCCGATACAGCCGTGGTGCAGGTGTCCTCGGGAGCCGCGGAGGGCGGGTCCGGCTTCGGTGTGGCCGCAGGGAAGAGGCCGTCGGGGCAGGCGGTTGGTAAGCCTGGCTCCGACGTGGACGCGGGCTCTGTCGGTGCGGCTGCCCGCCGGACGCCTCGGCACACCGGAGGACATCGCGGCGGCCGTGCTCTCGCTGCTGCGCAACCCGCTCGTGACCGGTACGGTTCTGCACGTCGACGGCGGGCACCGACTGGTCTGAACCCGCCGGGGGACTAGGCCGTCAGCCAGATGGCCTCGGCGGCGATACCGCCCAGGTCGATGGTGCGGTCGTCCACGCGTATGGCGATGGTGCCCGCGAAGTCCCGCCGCTCCACCACCGCGATCGGGGTGTCCAGGGCGATGCCGAGCGAATCGAAGTAGCGCAGCATGGCCGGGTCCGAATCGGAGATTCGCGCGACGCGCCCGGATTCGCCGTCGTGGAAATCGGAGAGCTGGCGGGCCGGGGGAGTGGGCACGGCGCCGTCCACCGAGGGAATCGGATCACCGTGCGGATCGCGGTCCGGATGGCCCAGCTTGGCGTCGATGCGCGCCATGAGGGTTTCCGAGACCGCGTGCTCGAGCACCTCCGCCTCGTCGTGCACCTCGTCCCACCCGTAGCCGAGCTCCTGCACCAGGAAGGTCTCGATGAGCCGGTGCCGCCGCACCATGGCGACGGCCGCCCGGCGGCCCTCCTCGGTCAGCGTGATGGCCCCGTAGCGGGCGTGCTCGACCAGCCCCTGGTCGGCGAGCTTGCGCACGGCCTCCGACACCGTCGAGGCCGACACCCCGATCCGCTCGGCCAACAGCTTGGTCGACACCTTCTCCTGCGACCACTCCTGCGCGGTCCAGATCACCTTCAGATAGTCCTGCGCGACCGACGACAGCACCGGTGCGACACTCGTGCTCGAGCTCACCGCGGCGGTGGCGACATCTCCGAGGGGTGCGGATGCGGACGGATCGGCCAGCTCGCGGCGCGTGGCGATGTCTCGTTTTCCTGGCACGTCCCCGAGCTTAGGCATACCTCGCCCGGTTTCCCACATCGGCGCGCCCGCTGGTCGGGCCGGTGCGCGGCAGTGCGAACGGTGCGGTGACGGTCGGTGGCGCGCACTCGGCGCGGAGGTGAAGCGGGGGTGGCGGGGGTCGGTCCGGCGGTGAACATCACCACGGCCGAATATTGTCTGTGACGCGCTTTCCGTAAGCTGCGCTTGTGCAGAGATGGCGAAGTCTCGATGAGATGCCCGCGGAGTGGGGCCGGTGCGTGCTCACGATCGGGGTGTTCGACGGCGTGCACCGGGGTCACGCTCAGCTCATCAGCCGCGCGGTGAAATCCGCTGCGGCACGGGGCGTTCCCGCGGTGCTCATGACCTTCGACCCGCATCCGCTCGAGGTGGTGCGGCCGGGTTCGCATCCCGCGCAGCTGACCACGCTGGACCGCCGCGCCGAACTGGTGGCCGAACTCGGCATCGACGTCATGGTGGTGATGCCGTTCACCCAGGAGTTCATGAAGCTGACCCCGGAGCGCTACGTGCAGGAGCTGCTCGTGGACAAGCTGCACGTGGCCGAGGTGGTGGTGGGCGACAACTTCACCTTCGGCAAGCAGGCCGCCGGCACCGTGGACACCATGCGCGAGCTGGGCGGCCGCTACGGCTTCGACACCGACGGGGTGCAGCTGCTCGGCGAGCACGCGGTGACCTTCTCCTCCACCTACATCCGCTCCTGCGTGGTCGCCGGTGACATGGCCGCCGCCGCGGAGGCGCTGGGCCGTCCGCATCGGGTGGAGGGCATCGTGGTGCGCGGCGACGGGCGCGGCAAGGGGCTCGGTTTCCCGACCGCCAATGTGGCCCCGCACCTGCATGCCGCCGTTCCCGCCGACGGCGTGTACGCGGGCTGGTTCACCGTGCTGGACTCCGGCGACCCGGTGCGCCGCATGGCCGCCGTCTCGGTGGGCACCAACCCCACCTTCGACGGCCGCAACCGCACCGTGGAACCGCACGTGCTGGACTTCGACGGCGACCTCTACGGCAAGCGCGTGGCGGTGGACTTCGTCGAACAGCTGCGCGGGATGCGCAAGTTCGACTCCGTCGACGAACTCGTGGAGGCCATCGGCCGCGACGTGAAACAGGCCCGCGAAATCCTCGCCTGAGGGTTCATGTACTCTGGTCCGCTGGGTTTGCTGCGGTCCGCGGCGGCACCCACCCAGGGTCACCTGGCACTTCGAGCGCGGACTGGAAAATACAGGAGAAATTCTGTGGCTCTGACCACCGAGCAGAAGAAGGCGATCCTCACCGAGTACGGCGTCCACGAGAAGGACACCGGTTCCCCGGAGGCGCAGATCGCGCTGCTGTCGAAGCGGATCGCCGACATCACCGAGCACCTCAAGAAGCACAAGCACGACCACCACACCCGCCACGGTCTGATGGCGCTCATCGGTCGTCGCAAGCGTCTCTCGAAGTACCTGCAGGACAAGGACATCGAGCGCTACCGTGCCCTGATCGAGCGGCTCGGCCTGCGTCGCTGATCATCGCGACACAACTCCGGGTTCCCGGAGCCTGTTGACGAAGCAGCCAACGGGGAGGCTTAGAATCTCCTCGTTGGCTATTCGTGCATGCGGCCATCGGTGCATGCACGACCAACGCACAGCCGTATGCACCCGTCGCGTGGCGTCGGTCTTCGGTAGTGGCTTTTCGGTGCGCCGCACTCGCGCGGCCCGGAGGGCTTCGATCGATGACCGCCTCCGCGTCGCTGTATCCAAGGGGATATCGGCACGGGTGTGCGCGCTGCCGCCAGGAGGGCTGTGGCGTGTCCACGCCGGGTACGGCTGACGATGCCGGATCGCGCGCTGACCTAGCGCACGCGGGTCCGGCGAGACGAGAGGTTGAGAGAAGAACAATGACAGAAACTGTGACGACCGGTTCCGCCGCCGAGGTCGAGCCCGGCGTTTTCGAATCCGTAGCGCTCATCGACAACGGTGACCTCGGAACCCGCACCATCCGCTTCGAGACCGGCCGCCTGGCCAAGCAGGCCGCCGGCTCCGTCGTCGCCTACCTGGACGACGAGACCATGCTGCTGTCGGCCACCACCGCGGGCAAGCAGCCCAAGGACCAGTTCGACTTCTTCCCGCTGACGGTCGACGTCGAGGAGCGGATGTACGCCGCGGGCCGCATCCCCGGCTCGTTCTTCCGCCGCGAGGGCCGCCCCTCCACCGACGCCATCCTGACCTGCCGCCTGATCGACCGCCCGCTGCGCCCGTCCTTCGTCGACGGCCTGCGCAACGAGATCCAGGTCGTGGTGACCGTCATGTCGCTGGATCCGAAGGATCTGTACGACGTGGTCGCCATCAATGCCGCGTCGGCGTCCACCCAGCTCGCCGGTCTGCCGTTCTCCGGCCCGGTCGGCGGCGTGCGGGTGGCGCTCATCGACGGCCGCTGGGTCGCCTTCCCGACCGTGGAGCAGCTCGAGGACGCCGTCTTCGACATGGTGGTCGCCGGTCGCGTGGTCGACGGTGACGTCGCCATCATGATGGTCGAGGCCGAGGCCACCGAGAAGGTCATCGAGCTGGTCGCGGGCGGCGCGCAGGCGCCCACCGAGGCCGTGGTCGCCGAGGGTCTCGAGGCCGCCAAGCCGTTCATCGCCCGCCTGTGCAAGGCGCAGCAGGATCTGGCCACCCTGGCCGCCAAGGAGACCGAGGAGTTCCCGCTCTTCCTGCCCTACCAGCCGGATGTCTTCGAGGCCGTGGAGGGCACCGCCAAGCGTCCGTTGAACGAGGCGCTGTCCATCGCGGGCAAGCAGGAGCGCGAGGAGAAGATCGACGAGATCAAGCTCGAGGTGCTCTCCAGCCTGGCCGAGGACTTCGAGGGCCGGGAGAAGGAGATCGGCGCGGCGTTCCGCTCGGTCACCAAGAAGCTGGTGCGCCAGCGCATCCTGTCCGACGGCTTCCGCATCGACGGTCGCGGCCTGGCCGATATCCGCGCCCTGTCCGCCGAGGTCGCCGTGGTGCCCCGCGCCCACGGTTCGGCGCTGTTCGAGCGCGGCGAGACCCAGATCATGGGTGTCACCACCCTCGACATGGTGAAGATGGCGCAGCAGGTCGACTCGCTCGGCCCGGAGACCTCCAAGCGCTACATGCACCACTACAACTTCCCGCCGTTCTCCACCGGTGAGACCGGTCGCGTGGGTTCGCCCAAGCGGCGCGAGATCGGCCACGGCGCGCTCGCCGAGCGGGCGCTCATGCCGGTGCTGCCCTCGCAGGAGGACTTCCCCTACGCCATCCGCCAGGTGTCGGAGGCGCTGGGCTCCAACGGTTCCACCTCCATGGGCTCGGTGTGCGCCTCGACCCTGTCGCTGCTGAACGCCGGTGTGCCGCTGAAGGCTCCGGTGGCCGGTATCGCCATGGGCCTGGTGTCGGACACCGTCAAGAACGACAAGGGTGAGGACGAGGTCCGCTACGTGGCCCTCACCGACATCCTGGGCGCCGAGGATGCCTTCGGCGACATGGACTTCAAGGTCGCCGGTACTCCCGACTTCGTGACCGCCCTGCAGCTGGACACCAAGCTGGACGGCATCCCGTCGCAGGTGCTGGCCGGTGCGCTGAACCAGGCCAAGGACGCTCGCCTCACCATCCTGGACGTGATGGCCGAGGCCATCGCCACCCCGGACGAGATGAGCCCCTACGCGCCGCGCGTCACCGCCATCAAGATCCCGGTGGACAAGATCGGCGAGGTGATCGGACCCAAGGGCAAGGTCATCAACCAGATCACCGAGGACACCGGCGCGAACATCTCCATCGAGGACGACGGCACCGTGTTCGTCGGCGCGACCGACGGCCCGTCCGCGCAGGCCGCCATCGACGCCATCAACGCCATCGCCAACCCGCAGCTGCCGAAGGTCGGCGAGCGCTTCCTGGGCACGGTCGTGAAGACCACCGCCTTCGGCGCGTTCGTCTCGCTGCTGCCGGGCCGCGACGGTCTGGTGCACATCTCCAAGCTGGGCAACGGCAAGCGGGTCGCGAAGGTCGAGGACGTGGTGAACGTCGGCGACAAGATCCGGGTGGAGATCGCCGATATCGACAACCGCGGCAAGATCTCCCTCGTGCCGGTCGAGGAGGAGTCCGAGGCGGCGGCCCCGGCCGACGCGGAGTAACCTGCGGGCGTCCGTAACGCGCGGTGGCCCCTCACCCCGATAATCGGGTGAGGGGCCACCGGATTTTTTCATTGCCGGGTTTCATTGCCTCGGATGCCATCGTGTGGTCAACATGCTGTGTGGGAAACATGGTTCGGAAGAAGGACACTCCACTGTCGGGTAGCAAAGCCCCTTCGCTGCGGCTCTCCACCACCGAAGCGCCGCTGGCGGATACCGGTGTGCGCAAGACCGTTCTGCCCGGCGGGCTCCGGGTCGTCACCGAACATGTGCCCGGGGTGCGGTCGGCGTCGGTCGGCGTGTGGGTCGGCGTCGGCTCGCGCGACGAGGGGCCCACCGTGGCCGGGGCGGCGCACTTCCTCGAGCATCTGCTGTTCAAGGCGACGCCCTCGCGCTCGGCCCTCGATATCGCCCAGGCCATGGATGCCGTCGGCGGCGAACTCAACGCGTTCACCGCCAAGGAGCAGACCTGCTATTACGCGCACGTCATCGACGAGGATCTGCCGCTGGCGGTGGATCTGGTCTCCGATGTGGTGCTGCGGGGGCTGTGCCGGGCCGAGGACGTGGCCGTCGAGCGGCAGGTGGTGCTCGAGGAGATCGCCATGCGCGACGACGATCCCGAGGACATCGTGGGCGACACCTTCCTGTCGGCGTTGTTCGGCGATCATCCGGTGGGTCGTCCGGTCATCGGCTCCATCGAGACCATCGAAACCATGCAGGCGCACCAACTGCATTCGTTCCATCTGCGCCGCTACCGGCCCGACCGGATGGTGGTGGCGGTGGCGGGCAATGTCGAACACGAGCACACCGTCGAACTGGTGCACCGCGCCTTCGCCGACCGGCTCGAGCCCGGTCGGGAACCGGCCCCGCGCCGCGAGGGCAGATTCCGGCCGCGCGGCGTCCCCGAACTGCACCGCATGTACCGCGACAGCGAACAGGCGCATCTGGTGTTCGGCACCCGCGCCTTCGGCCGCCACGAGGGTGAGAAGCGCTGGCCGCTGTCGGTGCTCAACACGGTGCTCGGCGGCGGACTGAGTTCGCGGCTGTTCCAGCGCATCCGGGAGGAGCGCGGACTGGCCTACTCGGTGTACTCGAGCGTGGACACCTTCGCCGACACCGGGGCCTTCTCGGTGTATCTGGGCTGCCAGCCCGAAAACCTCGGCAAGGTGGCGGCTTTGGCGCGCGGCGTACTCGAGGAGGTGGCCGCGGACGGCATCACCGACGCCGAATGCGCCCGCGCCAAGGGGTCGCTGCGCGGCGGGCTGGTGCTCGGCCTGGAGGATTCCGGCTCGCGCATGAACCGCATCGGCCGCAGCGAACTCAGCTACGGCAATCACCGCAGCGTCTCCGAAACCCTCGCCCGCATAGACGAAGTCACCACCGACGAGGTGTCCGCCATCGCTCGCACGCTGCTGTCGCGCCCGTTCGGCGCGGCGGTGGCGGGTCCCTACCGGCGCACCCGCGATCTGCCCGCGGCGGTCCGTCGCTTGGTCGGCTAGCCCACCGCGAACGGAATCCGGCGCGGTGTCCTGCTGCGCCCCGGGGCCGAGTCGCCGACGAATCCCGCTGGTCCTTCGGGTTCGCCGGATACACCCGGAATCGGTTCGGCTACCTTCCGGCGGTACGCGTGCGAGACTGTCGGCGGCTGTCGGCCGGGTGCCGCTGCCCACCGGTCGCGGGCAGGCTAGTCTCTGCGGCTGGAATGCTTTGATCGGGAGAGGGATGAACGACACCTCGCAGGTGCTGGAAAGAGCGCGTGCCGCAAGTGATCTCGGGCGGCTGGAAGAGGCTCGGCGGATTGTCGGCGACGCGTTGCAGGACGCACCGCACGATCCGGAACTGTTGAATTCGATGGCCGATATCGCCTATCGGCTGGATCGGGTGGACGAGGCGCTACGGATGGTCGGCCTGGCCATCGCGGCCGACCCCGATCAAGTGGAGCCGCATCTGACGGCGGCACTGGCGTTCGAGGCGTCGGCGCGATGGGAGGAGGCGATTCGGCATGCGCGGGTTGCCGTTTCGCTCGCGCCGGAGAGCGCGAACGCGCTGCTCACGGTGGCGGGGGTGATCGCGCGGAAGTTCGGGCCGAGTGAGGCCGAACGCTCCGAGGCGCGGACCGCGGTGGTGCGGGCGCTGCGGATCGCACCGACCGCCGACACCCACGCCGCGGCGGCCGAGGTGGAACTCGAGTTCTCCGATCGCATCGCGGCGGCGAAGCACGTCGAGGACGGGCTGGCGCTGAACTCGCTGCACCCGGATCTGCTTGTGCTGCAAGCGCGCTTGCAGGCGTGGCGCGGGGGACCCGTGGCTGTGCTGCGTGGGCTGCTCGCCTCGCGGCCGGACCATCTGCCCGCGCGGCAGACGCTGTCCGCCCTGACCTGGCGGGGACTGCTGCGGCTGGCCGAATGGGTGTGGGCGTGCGCGGGAATGGCCGCGCTGGCGTCGATCTGGCTGCCTCCGGCGGGACTGCTGGGACTGCTGCCGGTATTGCTCGCGGTGATTCCGGTGGCCTGGTTCGTGGTGTACCGGATGCTGCGGCGGCAGCTGCCCGAGGGCTACCTGACGCGGCGGATCAGCGCCCGGCCCGGAGCGCTCGCCGGACTCGCGACCCTGGTGGTGGCCGCGCTCGCGGCCGGATACGGGGGCGTGCTGCTGGCCACCGGCCACGAGGCGGGCGAGGTGCACGACGCCCAGGTGCTGCTGGTGGCCGCGGCGGTCGGCGCGGGGGTCGGGCACGTGCTGATCTTCCTGGCGTGGTTGCGGCGCAAGGGCGGCGAGGAGGACGCGCTCGGCAGCTACCCCTACGCGGCCAAGGGATTCCTCGGCGTGCTCGCCGGCGGTCTGGTGGGCGTGGGCGCGGTCGCGGGTCTGGCCCAGTGGTCGCGGCAGCCCGACGCCGCCTGGGCGCTGGCCGCCGTGGTCAGCGCGGTGGCGTTCACCCTCGCCGTGGAAACCCTTGTCACCCTGCTGGTTCAGGCCCGTCGCCGCCGCCTGCGCCGCCTCGCGGCCATGCTGGCGGCCCTCATCGCCCCGGTGATCGTGGCGGCGGGCGCGGCCTTCTGGTGGACCGCCGGACACACCGCCACCGCCGACTACCGT
>NZ_JASCXP010000304.1:0-9110 GCF_030010695.1 Nocardia sp. CC201C | reverse complement strand
CAGCAGGGGGGGCACGAGTCGCGTGAGGGAGAGCGCCCGCGACGGCGAGAGCGATCCGCTCACACGCAACCGACCGGTACATCGGTCCCGCCCGAACCGGGCACGCCCGCGACCATTGCTCACCCCAAGGAACGCGACCACTGATCTCGCAAGAATCGGGGTAGCTCACCGGGGTAGGCCCACATAGGTTCCCTCCCGAACCGTCGGCACGGATGCATGAGCCCCCACGGCACTCCGCCGCCCGCCGACGACTCGGGGAGGCGGACAAGCACTCCGCCGCCCGCTGAAGTCCCGGAGAGGCGGACTAGCCCACGACAGCGTTCATGATGGTGCCCGCACTGGTGGCCGTCGCACCGCCGAGCATGGCGTTGGCGACCATCTTCGGGGACTGGAGTCCGCCGCCACCCCATTTCTCCCAGGCGAAGCGGCCGCCGCCGTAGGTGATGGCGGCGATTCCGGACATCTGGGCGAACCAGGTGAAATAGCGGAACATCTTCATGAGCTTGTCGGCGGCCGGTGGGGTTTCCGACGTGGGATTGGTGTACTGCTGTGCCACAACGGTTCCGTACAGGTCGTGCGCGGCGACGAGAATACTGCTCACGATCAGTTCCTCTCCGAATACCAGATGGTGGGGATGGAGCTTCTTGTGAAACCGGTCGACCAGAGCAAATCGGGCTTATTCTAAACCCAGTGATCTTGTTATTTGCGAACGATCTCCACGGGATCGGCGAGGCTGATAGCAATCTGTGACTGCTGTCCGCCGCTGCCCTTCGTGAGCGTCGTCACCGCCTGATTGGCCTGCTTACCCAGGGTGGTGGTGACATTCTGGAGCTGGTCCACCCCGCCCGTGAGCGCCTGCATGGCCGCGAGCAACTGCGCCGCGCCCTGATCGGCGAGCTGCGGGATCTGCTCGGCGAGCTGCGCGCCCTGGCTCAGCTGGGCGCTGGCGTCGCCGAGGCGCACGGCGCCATCGCGCAGCAGCTGACCGATCCGCGTGTCGGGGGTGACCTGGGTGCCGGTCAACTGTCCGAATCCGGTCAGCTGGGCGCTGGCCTCGTCGGCGACCTTCCGCAGCCCCTCGAGCTGGGTGATGATGTTCGCCAGCTGCGGATCCGCCGCGAACGGCAGAGCACGCAACAGCGGCAGCACCGTCGCGAGCCCGTCGCTCAGGGTGGTCGCCGACTGCTGCACCTGGCCGACCGTCACCCCGGTGCTGTCCAGGGTGTCGGCGAAGGAGTTGGCCTGCGCGGTCGCCGCCGACACTGTCTGCTCGAGCGTGGCGATGGCGGAAGTGATCTGTCCCGCACCCGATTTCGCGCTCTCCAGGAAGGCCAGCATCTCATCGGCCCCGCCCTGGAACTGCTCCGCGCCGTCGGCCGCCGCCTGCACGCCCGCACCCAGCAGCGTGGCGGTGAACGCCACCTGCGACACCTGTCCGCGCGCGGAGTTCATGAGGGCGAACACGGTGTCCATCCCGGCCGCGCTGATCTGCCGGGTCACCTCGGTGACCGCGTCGTTCACCAGGTTCGGGTCGGCGTGGTCGTTCGAGTTCACCTCGACCCGCGCCCGCTGCGGGGCGGCCGTGGCCAGCGAGGCGACGGAGGTGGACAGGTCGGCGGGCAGGGTGACGACCGCCGCGTAGTCGGCGGTGTCGGCCTCGTCGACCACCGCCCACTCGTGCGCGCCGCGCTCGCGCAGGGTGGTGGCGATGCGTTCGCCGAGGGGGCCCTCGTCCCCGTTGACGAGCGCCACGGAGGTGGGCGGATTCGCCGAGCGCAGATAGGTCACCGCACCGGCGGCGAGCGCCCCGGTCACGACGAGGGCGAGCAGTGCGAATAGCAGGCGTTTACGGCCGCGGATTCCGGCGCGATGCGATGCGGTCGAATTCGAGGTGCTGTTGGCGGACACGCTTTGCGACCGTACGGGTACGAAATGTCCTCAGCTCTGGCGATTGTCTGAGGGTTCGGTAAGGGATGCGGTGCGATCGGGCAGGTCCAGCACCAACCGTACGCCGCCGAGCGTGCCGTCGTCGAAATAGGCCCGGCCGCCGTGCAATTGCGCTTGTTGCGCGACCAGAGCCAGGCCCAGGCCGGAACCGCCCTTGCTGGCCTGGCTGCCCCGGAAGAATCGCTCGAATACCGAATAGCGTTCCGCCTCGGGGATTCCGCGTCCGTTGTCGTCCACGGAAATGATGATGTGCCCGTTGCGGGCCCGATGCGCCGACAGCAGCGCCTCGGTCGCCCGCCCGTGCCGCGCCGAATTGGTGAGGGCGTTGTCGACGGCGAGCCGCAGCCCGGTGGGCAGTCCCCGGGTGACCAGTTCGGCATCGGTGTCGATGCGCACCTTCAGATGGGGGAAGTGCCGCATGGCGTCGTGGGCGGCGGTATCGCAGAGATCGCCCACATCGGTTTCCACATGGTCGCGTTCGTCGGTGAGATCGCCGGCGGCGAGCCGCTCCAGCGCGGCCAGGGTGGCCTCCACCCGGTCCTGGCTGCGCTGGAGATCGGCCAGGATCTCCGCGCGCTGTGTCTCGTCCAGGTCCAGGGTGCGCAGCACCTCCAGGTCGGTGCGCATGGCGGTGAGCGGCGTGCGCAGTTCGTGCGCGGAGACGGCGGCGAAGTCACGCGCCGTCTCCAGTGCGGCAGCGGTCTCGGCCTGGGCCCGGTCCACCCGGCGCAGCATGGTGTTGACGGCATCGGCCAGTTTCTCGGCCTCGCGCACACCGGAGCCGTCCACCGGAAGCGGCGCACCGGAATTGGAGGGGCGGCGCTCATCCACCTGCTGGGTCAGATCGGCGATCGGGCGCACGGCGCGCCCGCCGAACAGCCAGCCCAGCGCGGCGGCGGCGACCACCGCCACCACGGCGGCGACGAGCACCCAGCGCCGCTGCTCGGCGGTGGCCTCGGCGGTCTGCGTGGTCGGAATGCCGAGGGAGACAACGCGTCCGGGCGGCTGGTTGTGATCGGTGGTGAGCACCCGGTAGGGCACGCCGCCCACGGTGACGGTCTCCGAGCCCAGCGGCAGTGGCGGCAGCTCGATCCGGGTGCTGTCCACCAGGCCCTGCTGATTGCGGACGGTGATCGCCAAATCCTTGTTGGCCCCCAGGAATTCGAGCACATTCACCGACAGCACCGGTTCGATGAGCACGATCTGCGAGGCCAGCGTCAACTGCTGGTCGGCCTGGGCGAGATTGTTGCGTTCGATGGCGTAGATGGTCACCCAGGACAGCGCGGCCACGATGACGGTCGCCCCCAGTGCCGCCGCGGCGGCGACGCGCGTACGCAACGAATACGACCTGGGCGGTCGGGACCGCTGCTCGGAGCGAGCGAACCACCTCCGCCGGATGGCGTTCACCGCGGCCGTCCGTTCCCGTCGGTGCCCGTCACTTCGGTGCTCGCAGCACGAATCCGACCCCGCGGATGGTGTGCAGCAGTCGCGGCGTTCCATCGGACTCCAGCTTGCGCCGCAGGTAGCCGACGAAGACGTCCACCACATTGGTGTCGGCGGCGAAGTCGTAGCCCCACACCAGCTCCAGCAGCCGCTCCCGGCTGAGCACCACCCCGGCGCTGCGGGCCAGGGTGGACAGCAGCTCGAATTCCCGCTTGGTGAGCTCGATCTCCTTGCCGTGCAGCAGTGCCCGGTATCCGGCCACATCCACCTCGAGCGGTCCGACGGTGATGCCGCCCGGGGTGGCCGGCGCGGCGGTATCGCTGCGACGGCGCAGCAGTGCGCGAATCCGAGCCACCAACTCGGCCAGGACGAAGGGTTTGACCAGATAGTCGTCGGCCCCCGACTCCAGTCCGGCGATGCGGTCGTCGACGGAACTGCGCGCCGAGAGCACGCAGATGGGCACCTCGTTGCCCATGGCGCGCAGCGCCGTCACCACCCCGGCCCCGTCCAGGACCGGCATATTCATATCGAGCACCACCGCGTCCGGTGACTCCTCGGTCACGGCGCGCAGGGCCGCGGCTCCGTCCCGGGCGATCACCACCCGGAACCCGGAGAGCCGCAGCCCGCGTTCGACGGAGGCGAGCACATCCTCGTCGTCGTCGACTACCAGCACGGTCGGGGTCTCTCCGCGTTCGGCCACGGTGTCCATTTTGGCGCAGGCGGGGTCAGTAGTTGTGGCAGGACTCCGCGACGGCCTGGATGGCGGCGGCGATTCCGCCCGCCCGCGGGTCGTTCTCGGCCTGGGCGGCGGCCTCCGGATTCGCGCGGACGTAGGCGTCGAATTCGGCCTGGCGCGCCTCGACGGGCTGGTCGAACTTGGCCCGCAGTTCGGCCTTGGTGTCGGGGTTCTGGTCCAGGAACTGGGCCAGCGCGGGGGCCTTGTCGTGCAGTGCGGCATCGACCTGGTCGAAGGTGCAGGTGGAGGTGAGCAGCGGTGCGACCATATCGGCGGGCGCGGCGGCGGCCGTCGCGGGGAGGAGCCAGACGGACACCGCGGTGAGAGCGCCGAAGGCTCCCGCGGCGGCGATGGCGCGGCGCGGACGGCTGTGCGTGGATGACATGCGCCCGACGCTAGGCCACCCGCTCGAGAGCCCGATGAACCGATTCTGAGAAGTTCTTGAAGAGTGAACCGCTCAGTTGGTGACGGCCGGATCGGCGGGAGCGTCGCCGCCGTCGGCGGTGTCCTGATCGAGAGGCAGCGGCGGCGTGCGTTCACCGCTGCGCATGAGTTCGGCCGCATCGCCCACCTGCTGTTCGAGCACGTCGAGCATGCCCGCGTCCTCGATGGTGGGCGGTACCTCGTACTCCTCGCCGGAGGCGATCTGCCGGATGGTGCGGCGCAGGATCTTGCCCGAGCGGGTCTTGGGCAGTGCGCTCACCACGACCACGTCGTAGAGGGTGGCGATGGCCCCGACCTGGTCGCGCACCCGCTCGGTCACCTCGCCGCGCAGTTGCTCCTGGTCGATGTCCATACCCTGTTTGAGCACCACGTACCCGATGGGCCGCTGCCCCTTGAGTTCGTCGGGTATCCCGATCACCGCGGTCTCGGCGACGGCCGGATGTCCCGAGATGGCGGCCTCGATCCCGCCCGCGGAGAGCCGGTGCCCGGCCATATTGATCACGTCGTCGGTGCGGCCGAGCACGAACAGGTAGCCGTCCTCGTCGAAATATCCCGAGTCGCCCGTCAGATAGTGGCCGGGATACGCGGATAGGTAGCTGCGTTCGAAGCGGGCGTCATCGCGCCACAGTGTCGTGAGTGTGCCGGGCGGCAGCGGCAGCCCGATCACGATAGTGCCCTCGGTGTTGGCGGGCACCGCGTTGCCGTTGGAGTCCAGCACCCGCAGCCGGTATCCGGGCACCGGCACCGCGGCCGAGCCGGGCTTGACCGGGAGCTGCTGCAATCCCAGCGGATTCGCACAGATCGGCCAGCCGGTCTCGGTCTGCCACCAGTGGTCCACGACGGGGCAGTCCGGGTGGTCGGCCAGCAGGGTGGTGGTCACCCACTCGTAGGTGGCCGGATCGAGCCGTTCCCCGGCGCAGAACAGCGCGCGCAGCCGGGACAGGTCGTGGCGTTTGGCGGCCGCCGCCTGCGGGTCGGCGCGCCGGATGGCCCGCAGCGCGGTCGGCGCGGTGAACATCACATCGACGCCGTAGTCCTCGATCAGCCGCCAGAAGGTGCCCGCGTCGGGCGTGCCGATGGGCTTGCCCTCGTACAGCACGGTGGTCGCGCCCACCAGCAGCGGCGCGTAGACGATGTAGGAGTGCCCGACCACCCAGCCGATATCGGAGGTGGTCAACATGACCTGCCCGGGCGCGACGTCGTAGATGTTGCGCATGGTCCAGGCCAGCGCGACCGCGTGCCCGCCGTTGTCGCGCACCACGCCCTTGGGCTTCCCGGTGGTTCCGGAGGTGTAGAGGATGTAGAGCGGATCGGTCGCGGCCAGGGATACCGGGTCGGCCGGTTCGGCGTCGCGGACGGCGTCTTCCCAGTCCAGCCAGCGTGCGGCCACCGTCTCGGTGGAGTCGGGCAGGTTCTCGGTGGCGGCCTGCGGGGTGGGGAAGCGGATGGTGGGGAAGCCGTCGCGCTGTTTCACCAGGACGAGCCGGGGCGCGGTGGTGTCGGCGATATCGAGGGCCTGCAGCACGATGGGCGGGTATTCGATGCGGCGGCCGGGTTCGAGTCCACCGGAGGCCGTGATGATGAGCACAGGTTCGGCGTCGTCGATGCGGGCGGCGAGTTCGGGGGCGGCAAACCCGCCGAAGACCACGGAGTGGACCGCACCGATGCGCGCGCACGCGAGCATGGCGATCACGGCTTCCGGGATCATCGGCATATATATGACGACACGATCGCCGGTCCGGACGCCGAGGCGTAGGAGGGATCCGGCAAACCGGGCGACTTCGTCCAGTAGCTCCTTATATGTATAGACACATCTGGCGCCCGTCATAGCGGAGTCGTATATTAGGGCGGGCTGATCGGCGCGACCCCCTTCGCGACCGTTGGACTGGTCATCGTCCGATGTGATGTCGCGCACATGGCGGTCGAGTGCGTTGTAGGAGGTGTTGAGGCGAGCATCGGGAAACCACCGGGCCGTCGGGCGGGCTGTCGGGTCCAGGATCTGGGTGGGAGGCACCTCCCAGCTGATGAATTCGGCAGCGGCGAGCCAGAACTCCGAAGGATCGACCAGGCTCGTCTGGTACGCCGGCCGGTACTCCTGCTTCGCGTTCAACCCCGTGACTCCCTAGCTCCCCGTCGATGCCCGCCTCGATAGATCTGCCTGATTGTGGCAGACTTCACGCGACGTCCGGGCGGACGCCGCGACCTTTGATTTTGTCTGGAACAGGCAGGTCAGCGACCGGTGGTTGCCAAGAGGTCACACAAGAAGTTATTGATCCGTTAGAATCGCATGTCACATATTTCGGCCGTCATGGACGCAATTTCTCGGCCAGCCGCAGTTCTCGGCCAGCTCTGCCTGTCGAGCCCAGCGTGCGATCGTGGAGGCTCGCTGATAGCGCGTGGCCAGGGCCAGTTTGGAAAGTGAGTGGGAGATGCGTGACGCCGCTAGTTCCGGCAGCAAGCGCTGGGCGCTGAGCAACTGGGACCTGCGCTGGAAGGTGACGGCTGTGCTAGCCGTCCCGCTACTGGTCGCGGTGGTGCTCGGCGCCTCCAGGATCTCGGCGGAGTTCCGCGAGTCGACACGGCTGTCCACAGCGGTGGAACATGTCAGCGTGATTCCGGCGATCACCGGCCTCAGTGCGACGGCGTCGCAGGTCGCCGGTGGTCAGATGGTGAAGATCGGCGGGAACTCGTTCACGACCGATCCCGAACTCGCCCAGCTGGACACCGCGATCCAGTTCGCCGAGAAGGCCGCGCCGAAGCTGAGCGATATGCCGAACGCGCGCGCCGCGCTGGACGACATGATCGTGGCCGCCAAGGCCATTCGGGCGCAGGGTCTCGCCCCCTCGGAATCGGTTCCCGACACGGTCGCGCAGATCGAGCGAGTCCGCGGCAGCAGCGTCAACACGGTGGAGTCGATTGTGGCCACCGTCGCCGACAAATCCGTCGACCAGGCCAAACTGCAGCTGGTCGACTCGCTTAACTCCCGTGCCGTGCTGGTCGGCGAGGTCGCCGGCTTCGCCGAGGCGCTACGCAACAACCCCAAGGACGGCGTCCGCGACATCCAGATCGGCATCAGCACCGAACGCCAGCTGCTGGCCGTGCTGGCGCACCGGTTCCCGGACGGCGATCCGCTGATCTCCGAGCTGCAGAACCAGGTCAACATCCGGCTCCAGCTGGTCGGCAGTCCCGAGGCCAGCGTCGGTCAGCTGCCGGTGACGGAACTCAAGGATTCGCTGGTCGTCAGCGTCGACAAGTACCAGACCATCGCGACCGACTCCACCAAGGCCATCGTGTCCCGAGTGGACGCCCTGGCCGCCACCGCACGCACCGACGCCATCCGCTACGCGGTCATCGTCGTCGCCACCATCCTCGGTGCGCTCGCCCTGGCCGTGCTGATGGCCCGCTCGATGATCGTGCCGCTGCGCCGGCTGCGTCTGGCCGCGCTGCGCGTCGCCGAACACGATCTGGCCCACGAGGTCTCCGCGCTGCGTGACGGCGCCGATCCGGAAGACGTTCCGCTCGAGCCCATGCCGGTGGACACCGACGAGGAGATCGGCCAGCTGGCCCGCGCCGTCGACGACATCCACGGTCAGGCGCTGCGCCTGGCCGCCGACCAGGCCGCCATGCGCACCCAGGTCAACGACATGTTCGAAACCCTGGCGCGGCGCTCCAAGTCGCTGGTCGACCACCAGCTCACCCTCATCGAGGCGATGGAGTACGACGAGAAGGACCCGCGCCTTCTCGAGAACCTGTTCCGCCTCGACCATCTCGCCGCGCGTATGCGACGCAACGGCGACAACCTGCTGATTCTCGCCGGCACCAAGCAGCGCCGGTCCAAGTCCGCCCCCGTCGAGATCGCCGACGTGCTGCGCGCGGCCATCTCCGAGGTGGAGGACTACGAGCGTGTGAAGCTGGGCGCCACGCCGCGCGGTGCCCTGGTCGAACCGGCCGCCTCCGACCTCGCGCACCTGTTCGCCGAGTTGCTCGACAACGCGCTGCGCGCCTCGCCGCCGGAGACGGACGTGAAGTTCACCTTCGCGCAGGCGCACGACACCGGTCTGCTCATCGAGGTCGCCGACCGCGGTATCGGTATGCCGCCGGCGGAGATGGCCGAGATCAACCGCCGACTGGAGACCACCGCCGAGGTCGGTCCCGACACCGCCCGGCACATGGGCCTGTTCGTGGTCGGCCGACTGGCCGAGCGGCACGGCCTGACCGTGCGGCTGCGTCCCACCTTCGACACCGCGCGCGATCCGGGTGTGACCGTGACCGTGCACGTGCCGAAGGCGCTCATCATGGCGCCGGGCGGCGCGATCTCGGTGCCGCCGCAGCCGGGTGGGCAGCAGCAGCCGGCCCCGCAGCCGGGTGGGCCGCAGCCGTCGGCCCCGTCCTCCATGCAGATGCGGGCGGTGACCCGCACCGCCACCGGCAATGTCATGGTGACCGTGGATCCGGGTGGCAGCGGTGCGATTCCGGCCGCCCCCGGATCGGGGGCCGGTGCTCCCGCGCCCGCCGCCGCGAACGCCTCCGGTGGGCTACC
>NZ_JASCXP010000303.1:0-9130 GCF_030010695.1 Nocardia sp. CC201C | reverse complement strand
GGGGCGGGGGGGCGGCCCCCCACCGCCCTGGCCATCGAGACCTACTGCCCGGATCGGCTCGCCGCCTACCTGGAGGAAACGGGAACACTGAGAACCGGTGACACGCTGAAATCCCAAGGCAACCAGTAAGTCAGGAGCTGACTATGACCGATACCGCCGAGGCGGAAGACGATCCGCGCACCGCCGCACTGCGCGCCGCCGTGCGCAAATACATGCCACAGGCGAAAGCCGATCTCGCCGAACTGGTTTCGTTCAAGTCGGTGGCCGACCCCCGCCAGTTCCCGGCCGAAGAATGCCGAAAGGCCGCGCAGTGGGTGGCCGATGCCTTCGCCGCCGAGGGGCTCACCGACGCCGGACTGCACACCACCCCCGACGGCACCGACACCGTGGTGGCCCGCCGCGCCGCACCCGCCGGGAAGCCGACCATCATGCTGTACTGCCACTACGACGTGCAGCCGCCGCTGGACGACGCGGCCTGGCATACGCCGGTGTGGCAGCTCACCGAACGGGACGGGCGCTGGTACGGGCGCGGGGCGGCGGACTGCAAGGGCAATATCGTCATGCACCTTACCGCGCTGCGGGCGCTACGGGAAGTGCTGGGGGACAGTGGTTTCCCGGTGGGGTTGACCTTGGTGTCGGAGGGCTCGGAGGAACAGGGCACCGGCGGGCTGGAGCGATTCGTGCCGCAGCACGTGGACCTGCTGCGAAGTGACACCATCCTCATGTGCGACACCGGCAATTTCGCGGTCGGCGTACCCACCTTCACCGAAACCCTGCGCGGCAACGTGAATATCGTGGTCACCATCGAAACCCTCGGCAGCCCCATGCATTCGGGCACGTTCGGCGGCGCCGCGCCGGACGCGCTGGCGGCGCTCATCCACCTATTGGCGACCCTGCGGGACGAGCACGGCAACACCACCGTGGACGGTCTCGCCAACGATCAGGTGTGGGACGGGGTGCAGTATCCGCCGGAGCAGTTCCGGGCCGACGCCACCGTGCTGCCCGGGGTGGAGCTGGTCGGCAGCGGGTCGCCCGCCGATATGCTCTGGGCGCGCCCGGCGCTGACCGTGCTCGGCATCGACGCACCCAAGGTGGTCGGGTCGTCAGCCGCCATCCAGCCCACCGCCGCCGCCCGGCTCAATCTGCGGATTCCGCCCGGGACCGACCCGGGGCAGGCGCTGCGGCTGTTCACCGCGCATCTGAAGCGGCACACGCCCTGGCACGCCAGGGTGACGATCGAGACGGAAGGCGTCGGCGCGCCGTTCACGTCGGCGGCCGGGGGACCGGCCCGCACCGCCATGGAGGCCGCGCTGGCCGCCGCCTACGGTCGCCCGGCCACGACCGAGGGGCAGGGCGGAGCCATCCCGCTGTGCAATGTCTTCGCCGACACCTACCCGGACGCCGAGATCATGCTGTTGGGGGTGGAGGAGCCCAAATGCCTGATCCACGCGCCCAACGAGAGCGTGGATCCGACCGAGATCGAGCACATGGCGCTGGCGGAGGCGCTGTTCCTGGCGTCGTACGCGGATTAGAACTCGGTGTGGTCCTCCGGCTCGATGACCCGGAAATCCGTTCCGGCGGGCGTCATCTCATTGAGTCGGCCGAAGTAGATCCCCTGCGCCGCGTCCGCGATGATCCCGTAGTGGATGGGGAACGCGGTGCGGGGGTTCACGGCCCGCAGGTAGTCGACGGCCTCGCTGATCTTCATCCACGGCGCGACGGCGGGCAGGGCGAGGACGCCCACGGGGACCGGCGGCACCCACAGCGAGTCGCCGGGGTGGACGAGTTCGGCCGGATCGTCCGGGGTGCCGAGTTGGAAGACCGTATTGTCGATGACCGGAATCTCGGGGTGGATGACGGCGTGGCGGCCACCACCGCCGGTTACTTGTACATTTCCAACTTTCAAGACATTTCCGGCATGCACGGCTTCCCAGGGTTCCGCCCGCTGCTGCGCGGTCTGCGGATCGGAAAGCAATCGCGCCTTAGGATTGCCTTCGATAAGTTCGCTTATCCGATTCGGGTCGATATGGTCGGGATGCTGATGGGTCACGGCAATGGCGTCCAATCCGGTGATGCCCTCGAAACCGTGCGAGAAGTTGCCGGGATCGAACAGGATCTTCGTGCCGTGCAGTTCCACGAGAATGCAGGAGTGTCCGAAATGGGCTATGCGCATACTGTGTATATTGCCCCTCCGCTTCGCTCCGGGCGGGTCCGCGGCGCTGGAAGTCTCGGTTCTTCCCTCCCTACGCTCTCCCGCTTCGCTCCTCCGCTCCGGTCGGTCCAGAACCGAGACGCGCCGCGAACCGGCAGGTTGTGGTGAGCGGCACGGTCGAGTGGCCCCGGCGAGGTGTTCTCGAGCGGCGGCAATTACGCTGATCAGGTAAACCCCCACCAGCTTTAGGAGCAACACGTGGCACGTGTCGTGGTCGAGGTGATGCCGAAGGCCGAAATCCTGGATCCGCAGGGTCAGGCCATTGTCGGCGCGCTCGGGCGCCTGGGACACCCGGGCATCTCGGATGTGCGCCAGGGCAAGCGATTCGAACTCGATGTCGACGACAACGTCAGCGACGACGAGCTCGAGCGGATCGCCGAATCGCTGCTCGCCAACACCGTCATCGAGGACTGGAAGGTCGTCCGGCTGTGAGCGCGCGCATCGGTGTCATCACCTTCCCGGGCACGCTCGACGATGTCGACGCCGCCCGCGCGGTGAACATCGCCGGTGCCGAGGCCGTCAGCCTGTGGCACGCCGACGCCGACCTGAAGGGTGTCGACGCGGTCATCGTGCCCGGTGGTTTCTCCTACGGCGATTACCTGCGCTGCGGCGCCATCGCCCGCTTCGCGCCGGTCATGGGCGAAGTGGTGCGGGCCGCGGGCCAGGGCATGCCGGTGCTGGGGATCTGCAACGGCTTCCAGGTGCTGTGCGAGGCCGGGCTGCTGCCGGGCGCGCTCACCCGCAACGAGGGGCTGCACTTCATCTGCCGCGACCAGTGGTTGCAGGTGGAGACCGCCGATACCGCGTGGACCTCCCGCTACGAGCCCGGCGCGCAGATCCTCATCCCGCTCAAGTCCGGTGAGGGCCGCTACCAGGCGTCCGAGGCCGTACTCGACGAGCTCGAAGGTGAGGGCCGCGTGGTCTTCCGCTACGCGGGCGACAACCCGAACGGTTCCCAGCGCGGCATCGCCGGTATCGCCTCGGCCAACGGCCGGGTCGTCGGCCTCATGCCGCACCCGGAGCACGCCACCGAGGCGCTCACCGGCCCCAGCGACGACGGCCTGGGCATGTTCCTGTCCGTGCTGGACAGCCTGGTCTCGGCGTAGTCGGTCTCGGCGTAGTCAGCAGATGCGGTCCAGGATGTCGAAATCGACACCGTCGACCGCTGCGATATAGCCGGGCAGCACCACCTGCTGTCCGGCGAATCGCCTTTCCCCAGCAGGGGTTTCGAGCACGCGGTCGTCCTGGACGGCCGCGTGCACGCGTTTCACCTCCAGTGAGCCCGCCGCTTCCGCCATCGCCCGGAGGGTGTGGATCGCCTCGTACTCGGTATTACTGAAATTAGTGAGGGCGGGCGCGAATTCACCGTGCAGCCGTCGATACCGGGCCAACCGGTCCGCGTCCGCGCCCGCGTTCACGAAAAAGCTCGACGGCACATACAGATTCCGGTTGGCCGGTGCGCCCCCGGTGAGCAGCACGTTCTGATCCACCGCCGGGCTCACCCGCAGCTGCCGCTCGGCCCGCCCCACCCGGGTGAACTGGCGGTTGAACCGCGCCACATCGGCCCCGACCAGCAGCACGATCACCCCGTCCGCGCGATCCAGACGCGGATCGGCCAGAAACTCGGTGAAATCCTCGGTGCCCAGCGGCACGAACGTCTCCAGCGGCAGCGGCGGTTCCCGCCCGGCCTCGGCCAGCTCGGCGCGCACCACCTCGGCGGTCCGCCGCGGCCACACGTAGTCGTTGCCGATGATCGCCCAGCGGCGCGCCCCCAGTTCGCGGCGCAGCCAGCGCAGGGCGGGCAGGATCTGGCGGCTCGGATCCGAGCCGACCAGGAACAATCCGGGTGGGGCCTGATCCAGGCCCTCGTTGTCGGTGGCGAACAGGTACGGCACCCGCCCGGCCGTCACCCGGGCCACCGCCCGCCGCACCGCCGAGGTGTGCCAGCCGGTGACGGCGTGCACCATGCCGGTGGCCAGCAGCGCCTCCACCTCCCGTGCCACCTCCTCGGGATCGCGGCCCCCGTCGATGTGCGTCGTGCGTAATTCCCGGCCGAGAATTCCAGTGCCACTGTTGATTTCTTCGGCGGCCAGAGAAATGGCGGCCTCACAGGACGGTGCGAAGATACCGCCGGGCCCCTGGAGCGGGACTATGTTGAGGATCTCGATACTGTGATCGGGATTCTCCGGCGGCGGTACCATCGGTTACTCTGCTTCTCGTTGAGCGGAAATTGATGGGCGGACAATATGGCGACAATTGTAAGCAGCATTAACACGCTGCATGGAGCCCTGCGGGCCGCGGAACGCAGTTGGCTGCGTCACCTCGAGGAGGCGCTCGCCGCCCGTCGGCTCACCCCGGATCAGTGGTCCATGCTGTCCAATCTATCCGCCGACACCGGTATCACCATGAGTGAACTCGCCTCCCGCGCCCAGCTCGCCCCCTCCTCCGCCACCCGGCACGCCGACTGCCTGGCCGAACGCGGACTCATCTTCCGCATCGCCGCCGCCGCCGACCGCCGCCGCATCCTCATCGGCCTCAGCCGCCGCGGCGTCGACCTGGTGGGGGAGGTGCGCGCCGAGGAACAGCGCGCCGAAGCCGAACTCCGCCGCCGCCTCGGCGGGACGAACTATCAGGAGCTGCTGCGCCTGCTGGAGCAGGTCGCGGAGACCCCGCTACCCGACTGACCGCGCTCGCGGCTGAAGTTCGTGTCCACGGCGGGTACCGGCCGGTCCGGGCGCATCCGATGGGTCTGGAGACCGGCTGCCATGCCCCGGCCGGTCGTATCGCCGCTCGGATACCGGGCGGCGGATGCGAAGTGTCACTGCTTAGGATCGGCTCATGCCCGTTTCCGTGACCGCTGCCACCGCCGCCGGACTGTGCGAATTCATCGACGCCTCGCCGTCCCCGTTCCACGTATGCCGCACGGTCGCGGCGGAACTCGACGATCACGGCTTCACGAGACTGTCGGAATCCGCGCCCTGGCCGTCCAGCAGCGCGGGGCGCTACTACGTGGTGCGCGGCGGTTCGCTGGTGGCGTGGGCCGACGGTGGGCCGGGGGCGCCGTCCGGATTCCGGGGCGGGCAGGCCGCGCCGTTCCGGGTGATCGGGGCGCATACCGACAGCCCCAACCTGCGGGTGAAGCAGCATCCGGACCTCGCGTCCGCCGGCTGGCAGCTGGTCGGGCTGGAGCCCTACGGCGGGGCGTGGCTCAACTCGTGGCTCGACCGCGACCTCGGCATCTCCGGTCGACTGTCGGTACGCGACGGAAATGTGGTGCGCGAGCGGCTGGTTCGCATCGACGAACCGATCCTGCGGGTGCCGCAGCTGGCCATCCACCTGTCCGAGGACCGAGGCGGAGTGAAACTCGACCCGCAGCGGCACGTGAATGCCGTCTGGGGCGTCGGTGTCGAACCGCGCTCGTTCCTGGCCTTCGTCGCCGAACGCTCCGGCATCGACCCGGAGGCGGTGCTCGGCTGGGAACTCATGACCCACGACCTGGTGCCCGCCAAACTGATCGGCCGCGACCTGGACCTGGTCAGCGCGCCGCGCCTGGACAATCAGGGCACCTGCTTCGCGGGCCTGCGCGCCTTCCTCGCCGCCATCGCCGAACCCGGCGCGGCGGTACCGGTGCTGGCCATGTTCGACCATGAGGAGGTCGGCAGCCAGTCCGATCGCGGCGCCCAGTCCTCGCTGCTGCCCACGGTGCTGGAGCGCATCGTCCTGAGCCGCGGCGGCGGTCGGGCCGAATACCTCGCCGCCCTGGCCGGTTCCGTCTGCGCCTCCGGCGACATGGCCCACGCCACCCACCCCAACTACCCCGACCGCCACGAACCCATGCACCGCATCGAGGTCAACGGCGGCCCCGTGCTCAAGGTCAACCAGAATCTCCGCTACGCCACCGACGCCACCGGCGCGGGCGCCTTCGCCCTGGCCTGCTCCCAAGCCGACGTCCCTCTGCAACGCTACGTCCACCGCGCCGACCTCCCCTGCGGCTCCACCATCGGCCCCTTCACCGCCGCCCGCACCGGCATGCCGACCGTCGACGTGGGCGCGGCCCAACTGGCCATGCACTCGGCCCGGGAGATGATGGGCGCGGCGGACGTCCCCGCCTACGCGGCGGCGCTGGCAGCCTTCCTCACCCCGGAGATCGGGCGCTGATTTCGGTGATAGCGTCTGCCGATGATTGCTATCATTGATGGCAACATTGAATGGGTGATGCCATATGAAGAATGTGACGATCCGTAATATCAGCGACGAGGTGCACCGTGCGATTCGCCAACGCGCGGCCACCCACGGTCGCAGTGTCGAGGCGGAGATGCGTGCCATTCTCGCCGAGGCCGTACAGCCACCCGAGCGGATCAAGCTCGGTTCGATGCTCGCCGAGATCGGCCGCGAACTCGCGCTGACCGACGAGGAACACGCCTTGCTCGACAACCGCGACCGCACCCCGGCCGAGCCGCTGGAGTTCGATTAGTGATCATCCTGGACACCAACGTCATCAGTGAACCCCTGCGCCCGGTTCCCAATCAGCACGTCGCTGATTGGATCGACGCCCAAAGCGTCGAAACCCTCTATCTGAGCACCATCACCGTCGGCGAGCTGCGTTTCGGCGCGGCCGTCATGCCCCCCGGCCGCCGCCGCACTCAGCTCCTCGATCGGTTGGAAGGCACCATACTGCCGCTGTTCACCGGCCGCATCCTGCCCTACGGCCTGGACGCCACCGTTGCATACGCACACATCATGTCCACCGCCCGCGCCGCCGGATTGGCCATCTCTCCCCCCGATGGCATGATCGCGGCTACCGCGTCCGCCGCAGGCTTCGCCGTCGCCACCCGCGACACCGCACCGTTCGAAGCCGCCGGAGTGCCGGTCATCAATCCATGGCAATAGCTCGCTAGGCGCGGACGCCGACCTTCCGGCTGAGCTCGCGCACCTCGGTACGCATGCCCGTGGGTGGCTTCTTCGACAGCTCGCTCAGCATCTCGCGGGCATGGCCGTAGCGGATCGGTCCGCTCGTTAGAGGGTCACACCCAACCAGCGGGCGAACGCGCCTGTGCTGTCCGATTTCCGGCGCTCCGCCGCGGCGATGGCGAACAGCGACTCTCGGACATTCGGGTGGAGCTTGGTCTGCTGTGGGGCGATGCGGCGGGCCATGGTGAGGGAGTGCAATGCCTTGTCCGGCTGACCGGCGAGGATCCAGGCGCGGGCATTGTCTTGCCAGTGGTGTCCGGCACGGGTAGCGGAGATATCGGTGGGGAGTCGCAGGGCGGCACCCTCGCGAGCGGCTTTGCCGGGATCCCCGGCCTCGAGTTCGACCGCACAGGCGTGGATTTCGACATTGCCCGGTCCGAATTCCGTGGTGTAGAGGTCGCTCTCGCATTGCATCGGCCGAGCGAGTCCTCGGGCCTCGGTGACGAACTGCTGAGCCAGGTCGAGATTGCGGTCGCGTCCGGCAACGATCGCGCCTCGGAGCAGCCCGTAACCGCGCAGCACTCGCTCGGCCTCGCTCTGACCTGCCGCGAGCCCGATACCTTTTTCCACCAACGACATAGCAACCTCCGTCGAGCCGTGTGTCATGAGGAGGCGGGCACGTTTCATCAGGCTGCGCACTGTCATCAGCGGGTCGTCGACATGCGCGGCGGTCGAATCGAGGCGGTCCAGGATCAGCGCGGTCAGGGCGGTGTGGCCGAGGCGGGTACAAGCTCCCTCGGCCGCGATCCATGCGGAGCACAGCATGCGATAGGCCTGATCGCTTTCGCCGCCGGTATGGACTGCCCCGTAGAGTTGGCGGATCAGACCGGGCAACTCGGCAAGAGCCTTGCGTGTCTTGTCATTCCGCAGAGCGATCTCGATCGTGGTGAGGCGTGCCCGCAGCTCGGGCAGCGGCGCTGGCTCCACCTGCCGGACGAACGCACCCTCGGCGAGGATGGCGCGCAGATCCGCCAGACCATCGAGCGGCCCATCCTCTTCCAGAGTGTCGTAGTACGGGGTGCCCATCAGGTGTTCGGGCTCGACGCCGAGCACGAGAGCGGCCTTCGCGATGTAACCGGGCGAGGCGGGCTCGCGGCCCTGTTCGACCGCCCTGACCATGCCCTTGCTGTAGCCGATGCGGTTCGCGAACGCCTCCTGCGTCAAACCGGCGACCTTGCGCTCCGCTGCGATACGACTGCCGATGCCGTTGGTGGTCATGTCGAGAACCTCGCTCCGAGTGGGCGGGTACAGGTACGCCTACGAGCGTATCCGGAATCGGCGGCGCGCGATGGGGCAAGTTGCTGGCACTTTTCTGGTACTTCGGCTGGTAGTGGGCGTGTGAGGCTTCTTGTGGCCCCGGCACCGAGATGGTCTCGACGCCTCGGCGAGGGTGCCTCCACATCACCGATCGCATCGGAGGGAAGCGGAATGGACATCCTCGCCATCATTCTCATCGTTGCGGGCGTGCTAGCTGCCCTCACCACGCACCAGCACCGGCCGCCGCGCCACCGGCACGGGCGGCCTGTCGCCGAACTTCAGGCGCGGTTGGCGGCCGAGTCCGCGCGTACCTATCTTCCGCTGCGGGGGTGGTGAGTGTGGATCTCGTCAGCATTCCCGTTGGCGCCGACGCGATTTCCATCGCGACGCTGGTCAGTTGCGTGAGTCCGGCATGGGCGCAGCGCGATCCGCACCGGGCGATGCAGGTGCACATCGAGTGCGAGGTCGGGGTGTGCGTCACGAAATCCGTTGCGCACCAGATGTTGCGGGAGCAGGGGAAGCTGGTGCCGGATTCCGGGCGGGTACGGTGACCGGCGCGGGGTCGGCGTGGCGCGGACGGGATCGGGTCGACGGCCCGATCGGGTTCCTGCATCGTGATGACGGGGTGTGGCCGGTGGGCGCGGACGGCTGGCCGGTCACCGATATGGCGGTGGACGTCGACCAGTCCTG
>NZ_JASCXP010000302.1:0-9131 GCF_030010695.1 Nocardia sp. CC201C | reverse complement strand
GGTCCCGATCCACGCCGTCGGCGGCGCGTGCGGCCGCCGCGGCGGCGCGCGCCAACTGCCCGATCGCGTACTGCGCCGGACCGTCTCGAAATGACTGATCGGACACCGAATCTCCCCACATCCTGAACCGAAAGACCAGACCTGGCGGCAGGACTCGAACCCGCGCCTTCCCGGTCCCGAGCCGGGCGCTCTGCCATTGAGCTACACCAGGGCGCTACAGACGTGGAGGCGGGATTCGAACCCGCGCCCGCCCGGTGAGAAGCCGGGTGATCCGCCACTGATCTACTCCACGAGACGTTCGGATCGTATCCGCGCCGACCCGATCGGGCACGTGAATTATCGCGACGGCCACTCGGAGCCAGGGTCCTGCGCCCAGCCCAACGTGCGGTGCCCGAGACACGTGCTCCGGGTGTCAGTCGGCGGGTGTGCCGATCCGTAGTCGATTGCCGTCGGGATCCCTCAGTTCGATCTCCCGCGCCCACGGCGCGTCCTCGACCGCCACCTCGAATTCCGCGGCCACGGCATCCACATCGCGCACCGAGAGGTAGACGAGCGTATCCGGCCGGGCGTCGCCGGTGTGCTCGGACAGGAACAACCGCATATCGCCCCGCGCCACCTCGACGAAGGCCGGGAGGCCGGGTTCGAAACGGTGCTCCCACCGCTGGGTGAATCCGAGCCGCTCGTACCAGCGGACCGCGGTCGCGGCATCGGCGACGCGGAGGATGGGGACGACCTGTTCGCGCATGCGCCGATGGTCGCAGATCCCACCGACGGATTCGCGCCAACCGTGCTCCGCTCCGGCGCGTGCCCGGTGCGCCGGACTACGACGGATGCCGACGAGGCCGCTGCGACGGTTCGGGCGCGAAGACCGCTGCGACGGTTCCGGCGCGACCGATCGGGACGGCCCCGCACTGCCGGCCGGTCGGGCTTCGCTCTGCTGTCAGGTGGACTTCGCACCGGCGTCGAGTGGACTTCGCACCGGCGTCGAGTGGACTTCGCACCGCCGTCGGGTGGGCTTCGCACCGCCTTCGGGTCGGCTACACGCGGCCGGACGCGGACAAGTGCCGTTCCCGTAGGGTGGTCGCCGAAGGGGAGGTGTCACATGGTGCGGAAACAAGAGTTCACCGGGTATTCGGGCAGTGCGGGGACCGCGGTGGCGGATACGGTCGTGGTGCCGCGGCCGTCACCGGTGCGGCGCTGGAGCAGCCGGGTGCTGCTGGTGCTGGGCTGGCTGGCGGTCCTGGTCGGGGTCGCCGGGGTCGCGCTGCACTACGCACCGTGGGCGCAGCGGGAGATCGTGCTCGCCGCCTCCTTCGCGCCGTACCTCATGCTCGGCGCGCTGGTGGGCGCGGCGTTGCTGCTGCTGGCCCGTGGCTGGCGCAGCGCGCTGGTGGCCGGTGCGGTGGTGGCGGCAGCGCTGTTCAGCCAGCTCACCCTGTTCGTGCCGGACGGCAAGGCGAGTTTCGCCGTCGAGATCCCGGTCATGCAGTCCAACCTGTACTTCGGCGAAGCGGACGCCGACGCGGTGGTGCGGTCGGTGCGCGACAACGGCATCGAACTGCTGACCCTCGAGGAACTCACCCCGGAGATGCTGCTGCGCCTGGAGGCGGCGGGTCTGGACGCCGAACTGCCGTACCGGTACCTCGCCCCGCTGGGCGGCGGTGCGGGCGGCGGCATCTTCAGCCGTCACCCGCTCCAGGACGGCGTCACCCTGGCGGGTTTCGAACTGGCCAACCTGCGTGCCACCATGCTGCATCCGCAGCGCGGTCCCGTGACCGTCTTCCAGTTCCATCCCGTGCCGCCGCCGCTGAACTTCGCGGCCTGGGTCGACGAGATGGACCGCATCCGCGCGCTGCTCGCCGCCACATCCGGTCCCGCCATCGTCGGCGCGGATTTCAACGCCACCTTCGACCACTACGCGTATCGGCAGTTGCTGACCGGTCGCTTCGCCGACGCCGCCGAATTGGCGGGTGCGGGCAGGCTCACCAGTTGGCCGGAGGAGCCGTCCTGGGGCCCGGTCATCGGCATCGACCGGGTGCTGGTCGCCGAGGGCCAGGCCGAGGATGTGCGCACGCTGGTCGTGCCCGGTTCCGACCATCGCGCGGTGATCGCCCGACTAAGGCTGTGAGCCCCGCTCACAGGGCTACAGGCGCGCCTCCAACCACGCGAGCAGATCGCCGAGCACCTTGTCCTGCTCCGGCTCGTTGAACACCTCGTGGTAGAGGCCCTCGTACCGGATGACGGTGAGATCCTCTGAGCCGACGCCCTTTTCGAGCACATCGGCGCTCGTGGGCGCGACCAGGCCGTCGGCGGTGCCCTGGAGCACCAGCAGCGGCGCGGTGAGCACCGACAGGCGTTCCTTCACCCGGACGGTGGCCTCCAGCATTTCCGCTCCGGTGCGCGCCACGACCGGCCCGGTGTACACCAGCGGATCGGTGTCGTACGCGTGCACCACCGCGGGATCACGGCTGATGAGCGTCGAATCCAGTTTCAGCACACCGAGATTCGGGGCGAATCGGGAGACCAGCGGACCCAGCATGCGCTGGATCGGGTTCCCGGCCTCGATCTCGATGGCCGCCGCCGACAGCACGATGCCGGTCACGTCCAGGGGTGAGCGGGTGGCCAGGTAGGAGGTGATGAGCCCGCCCATGCTGTGGCCGATCACGAAGCGTGGCAGTTCCGGATGCCGTTCGGTGGCGAGCCCGAGCATGGTCTCCACATTGTCGGCCGTATTCTCCATCGATTCGATATTGGCCTTGCCGCCCGCGGACCGCCCGTGCCCGATGTGGTCCAGGGCGTAGGCCGCGATACCGGCGTCGGCGAGACGCTGGCCGACGTGTTCGTAGCGTCCCGAATGCTCGGCGATGCCGTGCACGATCACCGCGACCGCACGCGGTTCGGTATCGGGCAGCCACGCCCGCCAGAAGATCCGGCCGCCCTTGCCGTCGAATTCGCCGGTCTCGGTTGTGGTCATCGCTCCTCCTCGGTCGCATGACGCGACAATCCGGGCTTGGGTGCCGGGCCATTCTCCCACTGCGCGGCGACCGGCGGCGGATCAGCGGGCCAGGTGTTCGACGAGTCGGCGGTTGAAATCGAGCAGGCGGCCGTAGTTCTCGCGCGAGAGCCGCTCGTCGGTGCCGTGAATCCGCTCCAGATCCGCGGCGGTGAGCACGATCGGCGCGAAATTGCAGCGGGTTTCGGCGAGATCGTCGTAGTGGCGGGAGTCGGTCGCGCCGGGCACCAGCCCGGAGGTCACCGCGATCCCGGGCACCACCGCGCGCGCCAGCTCCGCGATGGTCTCGAACCACGGGCCGGGGGAGCGGGCCGGGGACGGTTCGGAGGACATGCCGACCAGCTCGACCGCCACCTCGCGATCCTTGATCACCCGACGGCAGTGCGCGAGTACCGCGTCCACCGAATCACCGGGCAGGATACGGAAATTCACCAGCGCCTCGGCGCGCTGCGGCAGCACATTGGCCTTCACGCCGCCGTGGATGACGGTGGGCGCGGTGGTGGTGCGCACCATGGCCTCGGTCTGCGGGCGCAGCGCCAGCACCCGCAGGATGGCGGGACCGGCCACCCGGCTCAGGCCGAGTGCGGTGCGCCGCGGTTCGGACATGAACACCCGGATGCGGGCCAGCATATCGGCCGTCACCGGCGTCATGCGCAGCGGAAACGGATGCTCCTGCACCCGCGCCACCGCGCGCGCCAACCGGCCCACCGCGGTGCGCCGTCCCGGCATGGACGAGTGCCCGCCCACCGCCGACACCGACAGCCGAACCGTCGCATAGCCCTTCTCGCCCACCATGATGGTGGCCACCGGCCGGTCCACCCCGTCGGCGACGCCCTGGGTGATCACGCCGCCCTCGTCGAGCAGCAGGTCCGCCCGCACCCCGAGTTCGCGCAGCCGTCGCGCCATCCGCACGGCCCCGCCGTCGCCGAACACCTCCTCGTCGTGCCCGAGCGCCAGATACACCGTCCGGCGCGGCCGCACCCCCGCGGCCAATGCCGCCTCCACCGCCTCCAGCAGCGCCACGGCCCGGCTCTTGTCGTCGATGGCCCCACGGCCCCAGATGAATTCGTCGTCCACGACGCCCGCGAAGGGCGGATGCGTCCACCCGGTCTCGTCATCGACGGGCACCACGTCCAGATGCGCCAGCAGAATGGCCGCCGCGGGCGGGCGATCGGCGGAGGCCGCCGTGGCCTCCTCGGTCCCCGCCCACGTGTACAACCGGCTGTGGCCGAAGGTCTCCAACTCCAGCCGCTCGTGCACCAGCGGGAAGCTGCGCTCCAGATGCGTCGCGAGCCGGACGAATTGGCTGTCGTCGGTCTCGGCGGGGTCCGCACGGGAGATGGTGACGCAGCGCAGGGCCTCGGCCAGGCGTTCGGCGGTGGCCGCGTCGACGGCGGGGCCGGTGGCGGCGGTCGCGGTCATCGGGTGGCTCGGGGCGGGAAGTCGACGGTCACCGTTGCATTGTTCACCAGTTCGGGCGGGAGGGGGATGGTCTTCTCGGCGCGCCACTTGGGAATGCCCTCGGTCAGCCCGCCGGGGATGTCCGGGGTGCGCACCGTCTCCAGCAGCGGCAGCCGCACCTCCCCGTCGGTCAGCGTGACGCGGGCGAAGGCCGGCGGATGCGCCCACACGTCGTCGATCACGTCGGTGATGCGAATGCCGATGCGGTGCCCGGCCGGGATCGGCCAATCCTGGGCCAGCAGGCGCACGTTCGCGGTGGCGCCGACCGGGGCGATGCCGCGGGTGATGACGGTCGCCCGACCGTCGGGCGCGACGTCGTAGAGCTCCACGGTCACGGTGGCCGCGGCGGGGCCGTTCAGGTGCAGGGTGGCCGTGGCGACACCGGAGAAGTGCTGGTCGTGCGCGAGCGGCTGACTGAAGCTCCACACCTCGCGGTCGGCGCCCGGCACCAGGCCGCGGTCGGTGTAGGCGCCCGGTCGCACGGCCACGCGCACCGGGCGGCTGTCGGCGGGCGGCCAGGTCTGCTCGCCGCGCCACCGTCCGTCGAATTGGCCCACCGTCACGCGCGGTCCGGGCACCGTCACGTCCCGCTGCGCCACATGCCTGTCGAAGAAGGCCAGCAGCTCATCGCCGAAGAACGGCGTCCCGCATTTCTCGAAGCAGTTGCGATGCCCCCACTGTCCGAACCACGCCTTGTGCTCGCCCGGACCGAGTGCGTCCCACAGCTCGAACACCCGGTGCGCGCGGGTGTTGTAGTCGACGAATCCCTGTCCCAGGAACAGCGGAATGGTGTTGCCGCGCACCTGTTCCACCAGGTCGCGCTCGCGCCAGAACTCGGTGTCGGGATCGTGATCGCCGGTCTCGCTCAGATAGCGCTGGAAGCAGCCCGGGTCGATGTTCGACGCATTCGCCTGGTACTCCGCCGAATCCGCCCAGTGGCCCGGTGTGGACGCGATGAGCACATGCTCCAAGCCCGCCAGATCGCCCGGCCGCACCCCGGATTCGGTCACCGGCTTGCCGGAGAACTTCCAGGCGATGCCCTGCATGTAGAGGTAGGAGTACGGGTCCACCACCGGTGCGAAGGCCGCGACGGCGGCCAATCCGGCGGGCTGGGCGGCGAGGCCCATGATGCCGGTCCACGCCTCATAGGAGATGCCGGTCAGGCCCACCCGCCCGGTGGACCACGGCTGTCGGGCCGCCCACTCCACCGCCGTCTTCACATCGGAGCGTTCGTTCGGTCCGCCGAAGTCCGGGCAGCCGTTGGAGCCGCCGAAGCCGCGCAGGTCCACGATGACGTAGGTGTATCCGGCGGCGAGGAACATCTCCACGCTGAGGTCCTTGGTGGACACCCCGCCGCCGAGCCGCGGCTGGCTCAGATACGCCAGATGCGCCCGATACGGACTCACCGTCATGATCACCGGCGTCCGTACGTCGTCGGCCACGCCGACCGGCCGCAGGATGTCCGCGTGCAGCCGGGTGCCGTCGGGCGCGGTGATGAACTCCTGCCGATGCTGATACGCCGGTTCCGCCGCCGCCCGCATGGGCAGCACCACCCCGAACACCATTCCGAGCGTGGCCGCAACCACGGCCGCCACCCGCCACCTTACGAATCCCGATCGCACCATAGGACTATCGAGTCTGCCTGGGCGTCCGTCCAGCCCCAGGAACCGGGGGTGTAACACGACCCCCGGCGAGCGTGGGCCGGAAGATCAGAGCGGGCGGAAGTCGATCACCTTGCGCAGGCGGGCGCGGTCGCGTTCGAGGCGGCGCGCCTCGTAGGCGATGGGGAAGTAGCGGACGCGTTCGGGCAGCAGCGGAATGGTGCGGCCGAGAATCCAGCCCAGCCGCTTCAGATTGCGTTCGTCCTTGTCGGTCCACTCCAGGTCGAGCTTGCGGCGCACCACCCCCGGCGTGGTGCCGACGGTGAAGAAGTACTGTAACCGTCCCACCGGCGCGACGGCGGCCCGCCACACCGGGCGCAGCGGTGCGGGTAGCCAGGTGGGCGGTGCGACGGACCGGATGACCCTCAGGTAGTCCCGCGCGGTCTGGGTGGGGACGAGGTGGTTCTCGACCATGTCCTCGAACCAGGGCTCCCACTCCCGGTAGGAGGCCGGGATCTCCTTGGGCGCCACCATGAAGTTGCGCATGAGCTGCACGGTCTCCTGGTAGTACTGTTCCTTGTCGGCCTCGGTGAGCGGGGTGCGGGAGAAATATCGGTTGCCTTCGGTGAAGGCGAAGATGCCGGTGTGCAGCACCCAGGCCCAGGGCCCGGAGGACAGCGCGGTATAGCGGACGCCTTCCTTCTCGGTGTTCAGTCCGGCGTGTAGTTCACGCAGCCGGTCGGCCTCGGCCAGGGCCTCGTCGCCGCCGTAGACCCACATCATCACCGAGGCGATGCTGCGGACGGCGCGGCCCATGGGGTCGGTGCGGAAGGTGGAGTGCTCGTCCACCACCGCGGAGATGGTGGGTTCCATGGTTTGCAGCAGGAAGGCCGACCCGGCGGTGAACGAGAAGGTGATGAGGCCGACCTCTTCCCACATGCGGGTGCCGGGGCCGAACGGGCGGCGCTGCGGGCGTGCTCTCCGGGTCGCGGAGTCGACGGGGGCCACGGCGGCGGTCATGGTGATCTCCTTTGATCACGGGCTGCCGGGGGTGCCACCACCCTGACAGCATGAGAGGGTTACTGCTGAATCTTCTCATCATCTCGCCCGGGTGGCAACCATATCCGGGTGCGATATCCGCGTGCGCGGTCCGTCGGCCATGGGTCCCACCGCTGACGCATCTGCGCCGCCGCGCGCATTTCGGTGGAGGAGAAGCGGTTCCGTGGTGCGGATTTCCTCGTGAGCGCGGTGACCCAGACGACCTGACGGCGTATGATCGGCCACGATGGGCATACGGGGGCAGAGCGAGCAGGTTGTGACAACGGAATGGGACGGATTCGTCCAAGCACTGGTCCGCTGTTTGGCCGAATTGCCGTCCCGCGCAACTCTGATCATCGCCGCGCCCGGAAATCGCTATGTGCAATTCCAGCAGTTCGACATCAAACTGTCCGCCGAACTGACCGGCAATTACTACCTGACGGAACCGATTTCGGATGACGCGGCGCAGCGGTTGTCCGATCTCGGCTGGAATGCGCCGGTGTTGCAGCGCGAGATCGAAAACTGGCGACGCAGCCTACTCTGGCCGATCCCGCACAGTGCGCTGGTCGATTTGGCCCGCTCGGTCGCCATCGGCCTGCACGACGCGCTCGGGGTCGGCTCACCGGAGGAATTGCGGGCCACCGGCTGGACCGAGGCGTCGGGGGATCTCGATCTGAGCGTGCTCGGGGCGATGGCGCGGCGCGGCGGCGGATAGGCCCTCCCGCGCGGCGCACGGGAGGGCGGCGGTCACGGATTCGTCAGTCGACGAGGTTCTTCCGCAGTTTCACGATGGTCATCGGATTCAGTCCGAGACCGTTGGTCAGGAATTTCCCGAAGTCCCCGTACTTCTGCTCCATGGTCTGCAACGCGATGTCCAGGTACGCGTCGCGCACCTCCTGCAGGGGGATCAGCAGGTCCGGATTCTCCATCACTCCGGCCTGTTTCAGTTGCTCCCGCAGGGCGGCGTCGGAGGCGGCGCGGTACTGGTTGGACAGCAGGTAGTCCTTGCGGGCGAGCGATTCCGGTACGCCCACGGCGCGCAGCGTGACGTAGGTCAGCCAGCCGGTGCGGTCCTTGCCCGCCGTGCAGTGCACGAGCGTCGCCTTGTCGGTCGCGGCGAGATCCTTGATCGTCTGCCCGAACTTGGCCAGCGAATCCGCGCTGAAGAAGCTGCGGTACACATCACCCATGATCTGCTCGGCCTTGCCGCCGCCGAGTAATTCCTCCTGTTTCACCGGATCCCGCGAACTGATCGCCTCGAACATCTTCGTGAACATGCCGGTGTCGTCGATCGGCCGCGCCACCAGCGGCACTCCAGGCGGCAGCCGGTCGGCCCCCAGTCCCTGCACCTCGGCGGGTGTCCGCACATCGATCACCTGCTGCAGATTCAGCGTCCCCAATTTCGCCACATCGGCATCGGTCAGCTTTCCGAGCGCATCGGATCGAATCACCTTCCCCGACTTGGTCTTCGACCCGTCATAGGTCCAATATCCGCCGATGTCCCGAACATTCACCGCCCCCTGCAACTCGATCCGGGTCGCCGTCGCCAACGCGGGTTCCGCGACGGCCGCGGGAGCCACCAGCGTCGCCCCGAGTGCCAGCACGGCCGCCGCGGCGGTGGTCATACCGATGAGTGAAAGGCGAAGCCGCCCTGTCAAACTATTTTTCATGGCCGCGAACGTAGATCCGGTGCCCATTCCGATATCGACTTCGCCCGGACATTTCCGCCGACTGGGACACCTACCCCGCCCACCGGGATCAAGCCTGGACAACGGAGCGAAAAAGAGCCTCTCCGTTGACATTTCAATAGTTACCAGCCGTCATATGCGGACTAGGAATAGTAATACCGGTACCCGGCCGTCCGGGCAATATCGACCGCCGCCGTCGGGGTGGTGGCTCGCCGCACGACCGAGGAGATGGCGATCGACGCGTCATTATCCGTCGGCTTGCCGGGGTAGCGGATCATGTGCGGGCCACCGCGTTCGGGAGCCCCCCCCCCCCGCGCGGTGGGGGGGCGC
>NZ_JASCXP010000301.1:0-9152 GCF_030010695.1 Nocardia sp. CC201C | reverse complement strand
ATGTGCGCGATGCATCACCTGATTCCGTGGGCGGCGAACGGCCCGACCGATATCGACAATCTCACTTTGGTGTGCGATGCCCATCATGCGCAGATCACCGCCGACCCGGAGGATCCGAGCGGGTGGGCCACCCACCGTGTCCCGGCTGGTGGCGTGGATGCGGGGCGGACGGCGTTCTGTCCACCGGTCTCGGTGGATCCGCGACGGCGGGCGCGGGTGAATCGGTTCCATCACCCCGAACAGGTACTCGCCGTGAGCGTGAACCGCCGCCGCGCCCGGCTGCTGGCCGACCGCACGAGCGTATCCCGCCGCCGGGAGTCTTACCCCGCGTGCGAGCCGCATGGTCGCGAATCCCTGCACCGCGAACCCGGTGGTGGTCGCGAGCTCGGCCACGGCGAACCCGGCGGCAGTCGCGAGCTCGGACACCGCGAACCCGGCGGCAGTCACGAATCCCAACACCACAGATCCCGCCACGGCCACGAGTCCAGGTACCACGAATCCGGCCACGACCGCGAAGCCCGGCATCCTCGCGAACCCCAGCGCGCCCGCGAATAGTGCCGCCCCGCAAGGCCCTGGGTTCTCAGCGATTCGCACACCAGCAGCGCACCCGCACGGCGAATACCCGTGCCGCGCGGCGGAATTGGCCCTGAAACCAGGACTATCCGCCCTCTACACGCCCTGCGGAATCGCGAACACCACCTGCACCCGCTGCATGGACCACTCTTCATCGTGTACCAGGGCGGCCGTTCGCAGTGAGCGTCAGCGGTTCACCCCAAGGCGACCAGGAGACTCGTCACCGTCAGCGCCAGCGAGACGGGCGTCATGACGTAGCGCTCCGGCTTGCTTCGGGAGGCCGCGTACAACAGCGGACTCATGCCGCTGGCGATCCGCAAGCGCGCGGGGAGAACTCGCCGACCGCCGCCCCACGCGAACGCTCCACAAGGAGCCCCGCACGCCAGCGCGACCTGGCACACCGCGAGAACACTCAGCACGACGACGAAGGACACTGCCGCGATCACGGATAGCAGTGTAGTAACGAACCGAACCGATAATGAGGTTCGGCAAGAAGGAGGGATGGACGTGCGGGTCGACGGAACCATCGGCGTGCGGGCCGTGTGGACGGTATTCGCGCTCGTAGTGTGCGGCTACGGTTTCTTCGTCGCATCCGAGCCCTTCTATCAGGTGAGCACCTGCGAAATCATCAACGCCGATACCGCATGCACGAGTTCACTATTCGCCCATTACGGTTGGCGACTCGGAATTCTGATCGCCTGTTCGACCGCGATATCCGCGTTGCCCGCACTCAACCCGACCCGCACGGCAGAGTGGAGCGCTGCGGCCCTGCTGACCGTGGGGCTGATATCGCTGTCGGCAATTCTCGGCCTACCGGTGGCCTTGTACTACGCCCCCATCGTCGTCACGGCGCTGCTCTTGGCAGCCCTGCATGTCGGGGGCCGCTTTCACCGGTTGCGCGGGCCATGATCGACCGCGTCGATCTGTTCGCGCAGGATATCGCCGTGGCCCGCGTGCCGGGCGAATTCCTCGATCATGGCGAGCAGGGTCCACCGGAGGCTGATCGTGCCCTCCTGCGGGATGTCCCTTATGTCGTCGAGGTCGAAGTGGGCGGCGATCTCGCGGGATCGCTGGCTGGCGCGTTGGAATTCGGCGATGACGTCGGCCAGTGACTCGTCGGCGGTGACGGTGAAGGTGCCCTCGTCGCGGTGCGCGTAGCCGTCGCATTCGGATGCGTCGAGTCCAGCCCAGAAACGCTGGAACCAGATTCGTTCCGCGGCGGCGGCATGTTTGAGCAGGGAGATCGGCGTCGTCAGCGAGGTGACGAGTCGGCGGCGGGCGTCGGTGTCGGACAGGCCGCGCGCGGTCGCGATGAGTGCTTCGCGGTTGCGGTCGAGGGTGTTGTCGAGGAGCGTGCGTTCGACGCCATTCGTGATTCGGTTGGTGGTCATGGGTTCTCAACTCCGTTCTGTGGCAGCAAATGGCCCTCGATGGCGCGGCGTGACCGCTCAGCGGCTGATCGGGGGAGAAGGGAAGCATCCGGCGCTGGTGAACGACCGGGAGAGAGTTGCTCGCCGCGGATGGCGGACCGAGCGTGGGCGATATGCCTGCCTGAACCATACCTGGTTCCCAGCCTCGGTAGGCGCGTACCACCCGCGAACCCCCGCTCTGCAACATGTTCTAATACATAAGGTTCGCCCGTAGAAGGAGTTGAGCGGATGACGGCGTTCTTCACCGTGGTCGACGGGCGTTATCGTGCCACCGAGATGGCGGAGAGCGCGTGGTCCGCTCGACAGTTGGCCGGGACGGCGGTGTGCGGGCTCTTGGCCCGCGAAGCCGAGTTCCATGCTCCGGCGGGGTTCCTTCCCGCGCGGTTCACCGCGGATCTGTTCCGCCCGGTGCTCAACGAACCGATCGACGTGCACGCCGAGGTGGTCCGCGACGGGAATCGGGTGCGAGTGGTCGATACGTCGATCGTGCAGCACGGCACCGTACACGCACGGGCGAGCGTGATGTACCTGGCGGTCACCGAGCCGCCGCCCGGGCAGGTGTGGGAACCGGTGCGGGATCTACCGGTTCCGGCGCGACGGCTGGCGGGTGAGCACGGCGATCCCCCGTTGTTCAAATCCGGATCCGCCGACTGGACCGGCGATTTCGCCTCCGGCCGCAACAGCGACCGTAAGAGCGTCTGGTACAACCTCCCCGCCCTGGTCGACGGCGAGCCCATTTCCCCGTTCCAGCGCGCCGCCTTCGTCGGCGACGCCACCAACCTCGTGTGCAACTGGGCACCGACGGTGTCGGCTATATCAACAGCGATGTGACCGTCACCCTCGCCCGCCTCCCCGAAGGCCACGAGCTGGGACTCCGGGCCCGCGACCACGTTTCGGCCAACGGCATCGTCGTCGCCACCGCCACCATGTACGACCGCCACGGCCCCCTGGGCACAGCCGTCATCACCGGAATCTCGAACGCCCGCCGCCAGGTCGACATGGCCGCCTTCGCCGAATCCAGATCCATCCCGGCCCCGACCCTGCACTGAGTTACCGGACGAATTTCCGAAATTCGGTGGACCCGATGTCGGTCTGTGCGGATCATCGTCGGGTGACCATGAATCCGCAGGAACGTCTTCGGTTGATCGATCGGGTGGAGAACGCCGGGTCGGTGGCCGATGCGCTCTCGTGGGTGATGAATCTCGACGACTCCGATTCGCCCCGCGATGTGATCGACGCGTTGGGGCTGGCGCCGTTTCTCGGTGGGGAGCAGCCGCATGCGGTGTCGGTGCAGTTGGAGCATGTGAAGCCGGATGCGCCGTTGCGGCCCGAGGATGCGCGGGTGCTGCGGACCAGTGATGACGACGGCACCGAGGCGGTGCTGTCGGTCGGGACGGGGTGGACGCTGCGGGTGGTGCGGCGCAAGACCGGGAGTGCGTCGCTGGATGTGTGTGCCAGCAGTGCGGAACTGGCGCGTGCGGTCGTCGCGGCGTGCAGCGCCGACGCCACCGTCGAGCCGGAGCCGGATGCCAGTCGGGTGTCGATGGGCTTCTGGCACAACGGTGCTCATGGGCCGCAGCGGCGGGAGCGCACCATCACCGCCGACGCGTGGGCGGAGGTCGATCGCAACTACAGCGCCGATGTCGCGGCCGCACTGAGCCGACTGATGGCGCTGCGGGCCGAGGAGGTCAGCGGGCGGCTGTTGCTGCTGCACGGGCCGCCCGGAACCGGGAAGACGTCCGCGCTGCGGGCATTGGCGCGGGAGTGGGCGGACTGGTGCCAGGTGGACTGCGTGCTCGACCCCGAGGTGCTGTTCTCCAATCCGGGCTACCTGATGGAGGTCGCCATCGGCGTGGACACCTACGACGAGACCAAGCGGCGCTGGCGGTTGCTCGTCCTCGAGGACTGCGACGAACTGATCCGCGGCTCCGCGAAGGAGACCACCGGACAGGGACTGTCGCGGCTGCTGAACCTGACCGACGGCATGCTCGGACAGGGACGCGATGTGCTGGTGGCGATCACCACCAACGAGAACCTGTCCCGCCTGCATCCGGCCGTGGTGCGGCCGGGTCGATGCCTGGCCCAGCTGGAGGTCGGCCCGCTCGGGTTCGCCGAGGCCACCGCGTGGCTGGCGCGCGAACTCGGTGACCGCCCGCGGCCGGTGGTCGGCTCCGACGGCATGACCCTCGCGGAACTCATTGCCGCACGCGACGATACGGATCGCATCCAGGCCGTTCCCACCGCCCCGACGGCGGGCGGCTACCTGTGAGCAGGTGTTGATCTCCCGACTGTCGGCCCACCCGCCGCGCCGATCGTGGCACGACGACGCGAACGCCCGTACCGCTCAGCGGCGCGCGGGCGGCTCGCAACAGCCGGGAACGCACGGTGCGCCGTTCGTAGTGCAGCCCAGAGCGGTCATCGCGCTCGAGCGCACGGGCTCGGCCCCACTCCGGTACTCCTCCACCAGGGCGGCGACCATGTCCGCGAAGCGCGGATCCGTACCGGGTGTGGCGGCCCGTGCGAACGCCATACCGTATTCGTCCGCGCGCGCCTTGGCCTCATTGTCCAGATCCCAGATCACCTCGAGGTGATCGGAGACGAACCCCACCGGGCACACCACCACCGCGTCCACCCCGCGTTCGTGCAGCGCATCGAGGTGATCGACGATATCCGGCTCCAGCCACGGCACCTGCGGCGGCCCGGACCGCGACTGCCACACCACATCGAACTCGTCGATGCCGACGGCCGCCGCCGCCAGCCGCGCCGCCTCGGCGACCTGCGCGCTGTAGAGGCCGCCCTCCCCCGGCGGACCGGCGGCATTGTCGGCCGAGACCGGAATGGAATGCGCGGTGAACACCAGCCGTGCCCGATCCCGCCGATCGTCCGGCAATGCGCCCAGCGCCGCGCGAATTCCGTCGGCGACGGCCGCGACGAACAGCGGATGGTCGAAGAACTGCCGCAGTTTCACCAACTGCGGCGCATCGGCCACCGCCGCCCGCGCCCGCGCGATGTCCTCGTGATACTGACGGCACCCGGAATACCCACCCCATGCGGAGGTGGGGAAGACCAGCGCCGACCGGACACCGTCGGCGCGCATGCGCTCCACGGTCTCCTCGACCATCGGATGCCAGTTCCGATTGCCGAAATACACCGGCAGTTCGATACCGCGCGTGGCGAATTCGGCCTCGATCGCCTTGATCATGTCGCGATTGAGCGCATTGATCGGCGATACCCCGCCGAAGTGCATATAGTGCTCGGCGACTTCGGCGAGGCGTTCGGGTGGCACTCCCCTGCCCCGAGTGACGTTCTCCAGAAACGGCATCACGTCCTCGGGGCGCTCCGGGCCGCCGAAGGACAGCAGTAGCAGTGCGTCGACAGCCACGGATCCTCCTCGCCTATCGCAATCTCGCCTATCGCAATCCGGACTAGTCGCCGAAACCGTTCTCCGGGAACCAGGTGTTGTGCGACGCGCCGCCGTCCACGTAGATGATGGAACCGGTGGTGCCGGGCAGCCAGTCCGAGAGCAGCGCCGCGATGGACTTGGCGACCACGGTCGGATCGTCCACGTCCCAGCCGATGGGTGAGGCGCCGTCCCAGTAGGTGTTGAGCATGTTCAACTGCTTGGCGTCATCGGTGGCGGTGCCCGCGATGGCCTTGGCGGCCAGGGTCTTGATCGGGCCCGCGGCGATGAGGTTGGAGCGAATCCGCTTGGCCTCGCCCACTTCTCGCGCCACATACCGGTTCACCGATTCGAGCGCGGCCTTGGCCACGCCCATCCAGTTGTAGTACGGCATGGCGGTGCGCGGATCGAAGTCCATGCCCACGATGGAGCCGCCCTCGTTCATGACCGGCAGCACGGCGCGGGCCAGGGAGGCGTAGCTCCAGGCCGAGATCTCGAACGCCTTGGCCGCGTCCGGGCCGGGGCCCTGCAGGAACGGCACGGCTTCCGGACCCATGAGGGTCTTGGGCGCGAACGCGATGGAGTGCAGCACGCCGTCGATGCCCTCGGGAGCCAGTTCGCGCAGCTTGGCGGGCAGGTCGGCCAGGTTCACCTCGTCGGTGACATCGAGGCCGATGGCCGGGGGCACCTCCTGGGGCAGGCGCTTGGCGATGCGGTCGATCAGCCGCAGTCGCTCCGGAATACCGGTGATGATCACCTTCGCGCCCTGTTCCTGCGCGACCCGGGCCGCGTGGAAGGCGATCGACGAATCGGTGATGATGCCGGTGATGAGGACGGTTTTTCCGGCGAGCAGTCCACTCATGGGTTGGTCGGTTCTCCTCGTTGACAAGTATTGCGGGCCTGTGGGATCGGGAGCGGGCCTCAGTGGCCCATGCCCATGCCGCCGTCGACGGGGATGACGGCGCCGGAGACGTAGCGCGAATCCTCGGAGGCCAGGAAGCTGATCACGGCCGCGACGTCCTCGGGCTGGCCCAGGCGCTGGAGCGGAATGAACTTCTTGGCGGTATCGCGCAGGTCATCGGGCAGCTCGGCGGTCATATCGGTTTCGATGAAACCGGGTGCCACCACGTTCGCGGTGATATTGCGCGAACCCAGCTCGCGGGTGACCGAACGAGCGAGTCCGATCACACCGGCCTTGGAGGAGGCGTAGTTGATCTGGCCGGGGCCACCACCGAGACCGACCACGGACCCCAGGAAGATCATCCGCCCCCACTTGGCCCGCAGCATGGCGCGATTCGCGCGCTTGGCGCAGCGGAACGCACCGGTGAGGTTGGCGTCGATGACGCGGGTGAACTGCTCCTCGCTCATGCGCATGAGCAGCGTGTCGTCGGTGATGCCGGCATTCGCGACCAGCACCTCCACCGGACCCTGATGCTGTTCCACCTCGGTGAAGGCGGCATCCACCGACTCACTGTCGGTCACATCGCATTTCACGCCGAAGAGACCCTCCGGCACCCCCGACCCACGATGCGTGACGGCCACCTTGTGTCCGTCGGCGAGCAGACGCTGGGCGACCGCGAGTCCGATGCCGCGGTTACCGCCGGTCACCAGTACCGACCGGGAAGTGAAGTTCGACATATGAGTCAACCTATCTGTTCGTAGTGATGGCTCGGCGCGCGGTAGGCGAATTACGGCAGGCGCTGACGATAGACCAGAGCCGTCACGACGCCGGCGGCGGTCACCAGCATGCCGAGGATCAGCCACGGTCGGCTGGCATCGCCCATGGTCATCTCGTAGCCGATCTGCTGCTCCAGGGTGTCGTACACCTGGTTCAGTTCCTCCAGGCTGGACGCGGAATAGAACTCGCCGCCCGACAGCGTGGCGATCTCGTGCAGCGAATCGTCGTCCACGGGCACCCGCACCCGCTGTGCGCCCGTACCGTCCTGGTCCGGGATCTCGACCGTGCCCCAGGTGGTGCCGAAGGAGATGGTCGAGACCGGGACGCCCTTCTCCTTCGCCAGCCGCGCCGCGGTGAAGGCGTGCCGGGGATTGTCGACGTCCTTGTCGTCGGGCACGGTCTGCTTGCCGTCGGACATGAGCACGATGCGCGCGGGCGGCGGCGTCTCCGCGCCGCCCAGCACCGCGGCCAGGGTGTCGATGGATTGCAGCGCGGTGAGAATGCCCTCACCGGTGGCGGTGCGCTCGGACAGCTTGATGTTGTCGATGGCCGCCTTCACCGCCTCGCGCTTGGTGGTGGGCTGCATCTGCACCGAGGCGGTACCGGCGAAGGTCACCAGGCCCAGATTGATGCCGGGGGTGAGGCCGTCGGCGAACTCCTTGGCCGCCTGCTGCGCCACCTGAAGGCGGCTCGGCGGCACGTCGGTGGCCTCCATGGACAGCGAGACGTCCATGACCAGCACCACGGTCGCCCGGTTGCGCGGCACCTTCTGCGCCGCGGTGGGTCCGGCCGCCGCGACGGTCAGCGCCGTCAGGCCGACCAGCAGCAACGCGATCGGCACATGCCGCCCGACCCCGGGCCGTTTCGGCGCGACCTTCTCCAGCATCTCCATATTGGAGAAGGTCATGAGATGGCGTTGCCGCCGCCGCTGCGCCACCACATAGCCCAGCGCGAACGCCGCCACCACGAGGAGGAAGAACAGCCAGCCGATATGTTCGAAATTCGAGAGTGAGAAAGTCACTGGCGCGGCACCCGCCCGGAATTCGGGGCGCCGAAGGTATGGCGCCGGGTGGACACGAACCGGACCACGTCGGCGATCCAGTCCCGATCGGTGCGCAGCGGCATCACGGGGGCGCCGCAGCCGCGCAGCGCGGTCTCGACCTGCTGGCGGTGTTGCTGCGCGGCGCGCGCGTAGTCGGCGCGCAGCGTGGGAGTCACGCTGAATTCGCGGGTGCGCCCGGTCTCCGGATCGTGCAGCACCACATCGCCGATATCCGGCAGTTCCAGGTCGCGCGGATCGAGGATTTCGACCCCGAGCAGATCGTGGCGGGCCGAAATGGCGCGCAGGCTGCGCTGCCAGTCGATATCGCCGAGGAAGTCCGAGATCACCACGGCCAGACCGCGTTTGCGCTGCGGTCGGCGCAACGACTCGATGGCGCCGCGCAGATCACCGCGCACCCCGTCGCGGGCGTGCGGGGTGGTGGCGATGGTGCGCAGCATGGATTGCGCGTGAATGCGCCCGGTGCGGGCGGGAATTCGAATGAGCCGCTCGCCGTTGGCGACCACCGCGCCGATCCGGTTGCCGCCACCGCTGGTGAGGTGGGTGACCGCCGCCGCGGCGGCGACGACGAGATCGCGCTTCTGGCACAGCGCGGTGCCGAAGTCCAGGCTGGCCGACAGGTCGATCACGAGCCAGGTCTCCAGCTCACGGTCGGCCACCATCTGGCGGACGTGCGGGTGGGTGGTGCGGGCGGTCACCGACCAATCCATCTGCCGCACATCGTCGCCCGGCTGATACATCCGGGCGTCGCCGGGTTCGGATCCCGGGCCGGGGATCAGGCCCAGGTGGTCGCCGTGCAGTACGCCGTCGAGGCGGCGGCGCACGGTGAGCTCGAGGGTTTTCAACGCCGCCGCGAGCTTCGGGTCGTCGAGACTGCCCGACCGGAACGAGGGCGGGGCATGGGAGCTGCCGCTGAGGTTCGACATCGTCACGGGCGCAACCGGTTCCGTGGCCACCTACTTCGGCTGCGGCTGGCCCGCGCCCGACATCTGGCCGTTGGGCGGCTGCGGC
>NZ_JASCXP010000300.1:0-9162 GCF_030010695.1 Nocardia sp. CC201C | reverse complement strand
GACGGCGAAGGGGACGCCGCCCGGCGTCGTGGTGGCCTCGGTCAACGCGTGCAGTTCGGCGACCAGGGCGGCGATGGTGTCCTCGCCGCGGTACACCGGAACCACCACCGAGACCGCGTGCGGCCGGTCGATACCGGGCCGGATCGGATGCTCCGCGGTGTCGACGTCGGAGTGGTACGTGCGTCGGGAGGGAATCGGCATCAGCTGAATCGACTTTCGATGACGGTACGCGTGCCGGTGCTCCTCGAGGACTGGCTGGAGCCCGAGCCGTCGAGCACTTTAACACGGTGCGGACAACCTCCCGGGGCGGCGGCCGCGTCGTCGCGCCCTGCCGCGAACCGTGACTGCCGGTAGGGTGGGGAACTCGTGACGGGCAGTGCGGTCTCGACGGTGACCTCGGACGGGTGCGCGCCCGAACCGAGCCGCGGCGCGGGCGAATCCGATTCCCGCCGAGCGGTATTGCGCTGGGGCGCGGTCACCGTGCTGGGCGTGTTGCTGGGCTACGCGGCGGTGCTGCTGGCCAATGCCAGGCACTTCTACACCGATGACACCGAATCCCAGTACACCGGCCTGTGGGTGGGGCTCGGGCGGGCGCTGCGGGCGGGGGAGTTCCCGGTGCTGTGGCCCGAGCAGTGGATGTCGGGCAACAACACCATGGACGATGCGGGACTGTTCAATCCGCCGCAGCTGCTCATCGACCTGCTCGCGCCGTCCTTCGACAATATGGCGCTGTACGCCACGCTGGTCAAACTGGTCTTCTCGATCATCGCGGCGCTGGGCGTGTACCGCATCTGCCTGGTCTACGGCGCGCGACCGGCGTGGGCGGCGGTGGCGGGCGTGGCCTTCCCGCTGTCCGGATTCTTCCTGTTCTTCGACGAGGCCAGCTGGATGACGGCGCTCACCGGCACCGCCTGGCTGGTGCACGCCTGGGCGTCGGCGGTGCGGTACACGCGCGGGCCCGGCGGGGGCGATGGGCCCGGAGGCGGCAGCCCGCGTAACCACGGAGGGACCCGCCCCCGCCGCCGTGGATACGGCGGGCCGATACCGGTCTTCGTCTTTCTCTACCTGACCATTTCCACGCAGTACATCTTCCCGGCCATCGAGGCCGCGCTCATGCTGGGCGCGGTGGCGGTGGGCGAGCTGGTGTCGCGGCGGGACTGGCGGCCGGTGGCGCGGCTGACCGCGGTGAGCGCGTGCGCCGGACTGGCCGGACTGATGGTCTTCCTGCCGGCCATGCTGTCGGCCCAGGTGACCTGGCGGGGATCCGCGCAGATCGTGAACGACCAGTTCCTCACGGTGCCCTGGTCGGAATCGCTGAATGCCAGCCTGCCCTCCACCCTTCCGGCCTTTCCCTCCTGGTGGGGATATGTGCAACCCATGCCGGTCACCTATATCGCCTGGTTCCTGATTCCGGCGCTGGCGTTCGTGGACTGGCGGGCGGCGCGCGAACACTGGCGGGAGTTCGTCTCCGTCGGACTGTTCGCGATCGTCATGCTGCTGTGGGCGGCCGGGCCCGGCACCATCGGCCCGCTGCGCTGGCCCGCGCGGGTGCTGCCCATGATCGCCATCGCACTGCTGGTGCTGGTGTGTGTGCTGCTCGGGCGGTTCGGGACGGTCGTGCGGTGGCGGGCGCGCGGCGTGGCGGCCGGGGTGCTGATCCTGGCGCTGTGGGTGCGCTCGTTCTCGGCCGATCCGCACACTGTGGTCCGGCACGTGGTCTCGGTGATCGTCGTCGCGGCGGTGGGGGCGGTGGTGGTGTGGCTGGCGCGGACGCGAGGAAGCGCGGCCGCCTGCGCGGCGGTCCTGGTCGCCATGTTCCCGATCGCCTACTGGCAGGTGCGTGCCGCGCAGCCGACGCCCATGTCGTACAACATGCCGACGAACCGATCCGATGCGGCGCGGGTCTTCCCGGACTTCCCGGGCACCACCATTCAGCTCGCCGATCGCGCACTCGTGCGGCCGGAGGACAAGAGCCTGGACGGGGCGTACGGCTCGCTGGTCTTCGGCAATTATGCCAAATCGCTCGAACTGGACTATGTCAACGGGTACACCCCGACCGGCCACTTCTATTTCGGCGAACTGCTGTGCATGCGGTGGGATTCCAGTGTGTGCCCGGACGCCTACCGGCGGCTCTTCGCGCCGGAGCCGACCACCGGCCGCCCGCTGGTGGATCTGATGAAACTGGACCGGGTGGTCGTGCAGCGGGCGCTGTTCCCCGACGTGCGCGCCCAGGACGCGCCGCCGGGGTGGCGGTGGGTGGATCTGCCCGGGGACCGCTACATCTGGGTACTCGAACGCGTGGCCGGGCTCGTCTCGACCGAGAACGGCCGCGTCGCGGCCACCCGCGATGCCACCGCGACCTCGGTATCGGAGACCGACACCACCAGCCGGGTGCGGGTGTCCTCGGCGCGGGGCGGGCAGGTGGTGTTCGCCCGCCTCGGCTGGCCGGGCTACCGCGCCACCCTGGACGGGCGGCCGGTGCCCATCTCGACCGTCGCCAAATCCTTCGTGGCCGTGCGGATTCCGGCCGGGACCGAGTCCGCCGAGCTGGTGCTGACCTGGCGGCCGCCGGGCTGGAAGATCGGGCTGGCCACCGGCGCGGCCGGCATACTCGGCCTGGCGGTGTCGCAGTGGTGGTACCTGCGCGCCCGGCGCACCGACGGTGCGGAGGAGTCGCCGCCCGCACCGGACGGCGAGCGTGCCGCCGCGGCCCGGTAGGTTATCGGTCATGCCGGAGGACATCACCTTGGACTCGACCCTGCTCAGCCTGCTGGCCTGCCCGCAGGACAAGGGCCCGCTGCTGCTGGTCCACGACGACCAGGGGGCCGCGCTGCTCTACAACCCGCGCCTGCGCCGCGCCTACCCGATCGACAACGGCATCCCGGTCCTGCTCGTCGACGAGGCGCGCGAGGTGTCGGACGAGGAGCACACGGCCTTCATCGTCCAGGACTGAGGCGACCGCAGGCACGGAGCCGCGGGACACGGATCCCCACCGTGAGTTCGAGCATGGCCGCGGCCGCTGCCCGCCCGGGATCGCGGTACGCGGCCGTCCGGCGCTGGTCAGGTCTTCAGGTCGCCGGTCAGGTAGCGCTGGAGCGTCGGCCCCACCTCGGCGGCCAGCTCGTCCACGGACATGGAGGCGAGCGGTTCGACCTCGAGGATCTTGCGCGCCACCAGCACACCGATGAGCTGCGAGGCGGCCAGCACTACCCGCCGCGTCCCCGTGCCCGGGGGTGAATCCACGCGGGCGCGAACGTCTTTCAGCGCCACCTCGACCAGGAAGGTTCGCACCAGCGCCGGATCGCCGCCGCCCAGCGCACTCCGGAAGGCGGCCACGGCCCGCACACCGATGGGCGAATCCCACAGCCCGACCACCGTGCGGACGATGGTGTCGCCCAACCGATCCAGCGGCGCGGCGGCGACGGCCCCCGTGACGATGCTCGGATCGGCGGGGATATCCAGTGCGGCCGTGAGCAATTGCTGTTTGGTGCCGAAATAGTGGTGCACGAGCGCCGGATCCACCCCGGCGGCGCCGGCGATGGACCGTATCGACGCCCGGTCGAATCCCACCTCCGCGAAACGCACCCGGGCGGCGTCGAGGATCGCCTCCCGGGTGCCGGATCGACCGGGCCGCCGCCCGCCGCGTCCGCCGCGCTCCGTCACGCGGTACGACGGCGTAGCGTCGCCGCGCCGAGACCCAGTGCGGCGGCGGCGAACAGCGCCACGACGAGCAGGTCACGCCACATCGCGCCGGTGGCCCCGGGATTGTTCGACACCTCCTGCAGCGCCGATACCGCGTAGCTCAGCGGCAGCACATCGCTGATCGCCTCCAGCCAGTCGGGCAACTGCTCACGCGGCACCAGCAGGCCACACAGGAAGAACTGGGGTCCGACGATCACGGGCATGAACTGTACGGCCTGGAATTCGGTGCGCGCGAAGGCACTCGCCAGCAGGCCGAGCGCCACCCCGAGCACCGCGTCGACGATCGCGATGAGCAGCACCAGCCAGACACTGCCCGCGGCGCGCAGATCCAGCAGCCAGAACGACACCAGGCAGGCGACGCCCGCCTGCGCGCCCGCCGCGAGGGAGAACGCCGAACCGTACCCGGCCAGCAGATCCAGTTTGGCCAGCGGTGTGGTCATGAGTCGTTCCAGGGTGCCCGAGGTGCGTTCGCGCTGCATGGCGATGGCCGTGATCAGGAACATGACGATGAACGGCAGAATGCCCAGCATGCTGATGCCGACCCGGTCGAACACCCGCGGCGCGCCCGGCGGCGTCGGCGAGTCCTGGTACACGAAGTACAGCAGGGTCAGCAGCAGCGCCGGAACCAGCAGCAGCATGGCCACGGTGCGGTGGTCGGCGCGCAACTGCTTCAGGATGCGCGCGGTGGTGGCCGTGTAGCAGGCCAGCGGGCGGGGGCCGGTGCGGGTGGTCACGACCGTCCTCCCATCTCGATGAGGGCGAGAAACGCGTTCTCCAAACTGGATTCGCCGGTATCGGCGCGCAATTCGTCGGGACTGAGCTGGGCCAGCAGGTGGCCCTCGCGCATGAGCAGCAGTTGATCGCAGTGCGCGGCCTCGTCCATCACATGACTGGAGACCAGCAGTGTGCGGCCCTGTTCGGCCAGGGCGTGGAATTCCTTCCAGAGTTCCACGCGCAGTACGGGATCCAGGCCGACGGTAGGTTCGTCGAGAATCAGCACCTCCGGATCGGCCACCAGTGCGCAGGCCAGCGAGGTGCGGGTGCGCTGCCCGCCGGACAGCTGATTGCCGCGTTGCCCGGCATGGTCGCTCATCCCCACGGCGGCGATGGCCGCGGCCACCTGGTCCCGCGAAGCGCCGTACATCGCACCGAAATACGAGACGTTGTCGGTGACGGTGAGGTCGTCGTAGATGCTCGGAGCCTGCGTCACATAGCCGACCCGCGAGCGCAGCCCACGCGACCCGGCCGTCTCGCCCAGCACCCGCACCGTGCCCGACTCGATGATCTGGGTGCCGACGATGCCGCGCATGAGCGTGGTCTTACCGCAGCCCGAGGGTCCGAGCAGGCCGGTGATGCGACCGCGCGGCACGGTCAGCGTGATGTCGTGGAGTACCCGCCGCCCGCCCCGCGTGACGCACAGGGCGTCGGCGTCGATGGCGGGCGTGGGGTTCGGTGTCGTCATGGGACCACCTATAATTCATTGAGTGTTGAATTCACTGTGTGATGAATTCTGCACCCTGATTGACCGCGACACAAGACCCGATTCGAATCCGGTTCCCGCGCGCCGCCCACCCGCTTCGCCCCGACGAATCGGACCGATCCCGCGGCGGCCACCGCGTGTGCGGATGCGATGGTGACGAAAGGCTGACGGCCCGCGTGTCGGCGGCCTGTCGGGCCGCGAACGACGGCCGTCGGCACCACAATCGCGGATATGTCTGTCGTGTGCGCGGAGTTTCATGGATCGGCGGCCGTCCCGTCTCATGGATCGGCGGCCGCCCCGCGATGTGCGGCCCACGTCGGATCGGCGACGCGCGTACCGCGGCGCACGCCGGACAGTCGAAATCCGAACCGGGCGTGCGGCCCGGCGGGATGGGCGCGTCCGGCGGTATCGAAGCCGTCGCGGGGCTGGCCCGTGCGGAGGCGGACGGCGAGTCCGATCCGCCGCGCGGTGCATGTTCGACCGGCAGCGTGCGGGTGCGCAGCGGTTGTCGGATCGACGGCGACGGGTGGGCGGGTGTGTGCGTCGGACCATCGACGATATCCGGCCCGGTCGGCACCTCGCCGCACCGGCGGACCGCAACCATGCCACACCGGGCCGTCGCCGGACAGGCCATGACCACGCTCAGCCGGTACCCGGTCCTGGCGAGCCACAGCTACGGAGGACACTTGTGCGTGTATTGCTCACCGGCGCGGCCGGTTTCATCGGTTCCCACATCCACCGCGCGCTCACCGATGCCGGGCATGAGGTCGTCGCGCTCGACCTGATGCTGCCCGCCGCCCACGGGGCCGAGGCGGTGCCGCCGCGCGGTGTCGAGCGAGCGGATGTGCGCGATCCGGAGGCGCTCGACGCGTGCCTGAGCGGGGTGGACGCGGTGTGTCATCAGGCCGCCGTGGTCGGTGCGGGGGTGAGCGCCCAGGACGCGCCCGCCTACGCCAGTCACAACGATCTCGGCACCGCGGTGCTGCTGGCCGCCATGGACCGGGCGCACTGCCGCCACCTCGTGCTGGCCTCGTCCATGGTGGTGTACGGCGAGGGCAGCTATGTGGACCGCGACGGTGAACGGGTCGAGCCCGCACCGCGCACCCGCGCGGATCTGGACGGGGGCCGCTTCGACCACCTCGGCCCGGATGGCGCACCGCTGCACTGGGCTCCGGTCGACGAGGACGCCCCGCTGCGCCCGCGCAGCCTGTACGCCGCGAGCAAACTCGCGCAGGAGCACTATGCCGCCGCCTGGGCCACCGCCACCGGTGCCACCGTGACGGCGCTGCGCTACCACAATGTCTACGGCGACGGCATGCCCAGGGATACACCGTATTCCGGCGTGGCGGCCATCTTCCGCTCCGCCCTGGAGGCGGGCGAGGCGCCCCGCGTCTTCGAAGACGGCCGCCAGGCCCGCGATTTCGTGCACGTCCGCGATATCGCCGCCGCCAATCTGGCCGCCCTCGAACGTCCGCTCGACGCCTTCGTCCCCCTGAACATCGCCTCCGGCCACCCGATCACCATCGGCGAGGTGGCCGCCGTCCTCGCCACCGCCCACGGCGGCAAACCCCCGGTGGTCACCGCCGACTACCGCCCCGGCGACGTCCGCCACATCGTCGCCAGCCCCGCCCGCGCGCACCGCCTCCTCGGCTTCACCGCCGCCACCACTCCCACCACCGGCCTCACCGAATTCGCCTCCGCCCCACTGCGATCGGCCCCCGCCTCCGGTGCCCCGACCTGGTAACCGAGCCCCGAACCTCGTGGAGCCGAGCGCCACGGGACAGCTTCTGTACCGTGCGCGGCGGGCCAGAGCTGTGAGCCGTGCGCTCAGAGGCTCGCCCTTGGCCGTCGGGTTTCGGCCGCGCCCCCGGGGTACTCACGGGCCGCACTGGACGCGGTTCGCGAGCGGCGCTCCGAGAGGGCTCGGCTTGTATCGGCCGGTGTCGCGAACCGCAGGCGGGCGGGAGCGGTGCGGTGCGCCCGCCCGCCGCACTGGGCCGACCTCTCCGCGGTGCCAGCACCGTATGTGGTGCAAGCTCGGTCGTTGCGGACGGCCATCGCGGTGGCCCAGGACGCGTCGCTCTACCGTTCACCATTACCGAGCAGTGGCAGGCGGATCTCGAATCGGGCTCCCCGGTCGCGGTTCTCGGCGTGGATCTCGCCGTGGTGGGCCGCCACGAGCCCGGCGGCGATGGCCAGGCCCATGCCGCTGCTGCTGCCGAGTTCGGCCGCGCCGGGGGAGCGGGCGGAGGTGCCGCGATAGGCGACCTCGAAGATGCGGGGCAGGTCGACGGGGGAGATGCCGGGGCCGGTGTCGTCCACGCGGGTCCAGGCGTGGCCGTCGGAGGTGCCCGCGGCGATCTCGATCCGGCCGCCGGGTGGCGTGTGGGCGATGGCATTGGCGACCAGGTTGGTGAGCACCCGGGTCAGGGCGCGGTCGCTGCCCGCCACCACGATGCGGTGCTCGGGTTGCCGTGCGGTGAGGGCGATTCCGGCGCGCCGGGCGGTCGGCTGGTTGGCGGCCAGCACCTCGTCGATCAACTCGCGCAGGTCCACCGGCTCCAGGGACAGCCGCAGCGCCCCGGCATTGATCTTCGACATCTCGAACAGGTCGTCGACCATGGCGGAGAGCCGATTGGTCTCACGCACAATGCGTTCGGCGTACGTGCGCACCTCGTCACCCTCGTCGACCACTCCGTCGGCGAGCGCTTCACCCATGGCCCGGATCCCCGCCAGCGGGGTGCGCAGATCATGGCTCACCCACGCGATCAGCTCCCGCCGCGACTGCTCCGCGGCCCGCTCCCGCTCGCGCATCTGCTTCTCCCACACCGTGGCCCGCGCCTGCGCCCGCCCCAGCAGAATGGCCGCGGGCACCGTCACCGCCGTGACCACGCCCAGGACGGTGGCGGTACGGGCCAGCGCGTCGTCGAACATGAGCCCGCTGACCGCGACCACGCCGCTGAGCGTCGCCAGCGTCGGAATCAGCACCAGCACGGCCATACTCGTGGTCATGGCGCGATTGCGGGTGTAGCGCAGCAGCAGCGCGCCGACCACCACCACCGGCAGCGATCCGGCGAGCGCGTAGCCGATGAGGCCGGGGGTGTCAGTCGGCACCGGGCACATCCTCACCGGAATCGGTACGGCCCCAAGCGTATCCGCGCCCCCATACGGTGTCGATGCGATGCGCCGCACCGAGCTTGGCGCGCAGCCGCTTGATGTGCACGGTCACCGTGGACAGGTCGCCGAAGGTCCACCCCCACACCTCCGCGAGCAGTTCGTCGCGGCTGAACACCCGGTGCGGATGGGTCAGCAGGAAGGTGAGCAGATCGAATTCGCGTGCGGTCAACTCCACCGGCATCCCGGCCACCTGCACGGCGCGGGCCGCGGGCCGCAGTTCGACATCCCCGCTGCGCAGCACCTGCCCGGCGCTCGTCGTGGGCCGGGTGCGCCGCAGCACCGAGGCCACCCGCAGCGCGAGTTCGCGGGGGCTGAACGGCTTGGTCACGTAATCGTCTGCCCCGGACTGCAATCCGAGCACCCGGTCGTCCTCCTCGCCGAGCGCGGTGAGCAGTATGATCGGCGTATCCGGATGCGGCCCGCCGCGCACCATGCGCACCAGGTCGATCCCGTCCGGCGGCGGCATCATCACATCGAGAATGGCGAGGTCGATGTCATTGCGCGCCAATACCGCCGCGGTCTGCGGCCCGTCGGCCGTCTCCACGACCTCGAGCCCGTCCCGTTCCAGATAGCGCCGCACCACCTCCCGCACCACGGGATCGTCATCGGCCACCAGAATGCGCATGACAGTCACCAATTCGTGAGTACCAGATGGTTGACGAGCAGTGCCCCGACCGCCTGCACGGCCAGCCACCCCCGCATATCCCGCCGCGGCAGCAGCGCGGTGCCCGCGATCACCCACAGCCCGAACGGCAGCCAGATCCGTTCCGTCTCGGCCTTGCTCAGCCCACTGAGATCGGCCA